>DUPB01000215.1 GCA_012838585.1 Bacteroidales bacterium | reverse complement strand
TTAATCATGTTCTTGTGTGAAAACTATTCCGTTAAGCCAAATGAGCATTGGACAAGTTCACTTGGACAAGGCCATGGCGAGGAATAGTCTAATGTTAATGAACAGTTTTCATGCTCGTTTCATACGAATGTTTAATTATATATTGTGTATGAGACTCGCTTCTAATCATGCTCGTTTCATACGACTGTTTTGTGACAGTTTAGTTCGTTTTGTAGGGATAGGAGATGGAAGCCAGCTCCTCGTTGGCCTGCTTCACCTTCGTTTTCAGTCCCTCCTTGTATTTGTTGAGCTTGACCTGCAGGGCATCGTCGCCGGTGGCGATCATCTGCAGTGCCAAGATGGCCGCGTTGAGCGATCCGTTAATGCCGACTGTCGCTACCGGTATTCCCGGGGGCATCTGGACAATTGCCAGCAGCGCGTCCATGCCGTCGAGCGACGCGTTAATCGGTACGCCAATTACCGGCAGCGGGGTCATGGAGGCGATCACCCCCGGCAGGTGGGCAGCCATCCCCGCGGCAGCAATAATTACCTTGATACCCCTTCCCTTGGCGTTTTTTGCGAACTGTTCCACCTCTTCCGGGGTGCGGTGTGCCGAAAGCGCATTCATCTCGAACGGCACTCCCATCTCGTTAAGGAAACGGGCAGCCTTCTCCATCACGGGCAGATCCGAAGTACTGCCCATGATGATACTAATTAGAGGTGTCATGTGCGTTGGTTACTTTCCGATGAACTCTTTGTACGCTGCTGCCGTCATCAGGTCAGACAGCTCCTCCTCGTCTGCTATAGCTACCTTGATGATCCACCCTTCGCCATAGGGATCCTTGTTGACCAGATCGGGGGCATCGTCAAGCTCGGCATTCAGTTCCAGCACCTCACCACCGACCGGCATCAGCAGGTCTGACACGGTTTTCACCGCCTCGATGCTTCCAAACACTTCGCCCTTGTCCAAGGTTTCGCCTTCGCTGCTCACATCAACGTATACGATGTCACCCAACTCGTCCTGGGCAAAATCGGTAATACCCACGTACGCTTCACTCCCTTCCACTCTCACCCACTCGTGATCGGAAGAATACTTCAAGTTCTCAGGAAATTTCATATGCATGCAAGTTTTAAAATTGGCTTAATCCTATTTAGTTCTCTTTATGTATCTCTTTTCGGCGATAGTAGCCCTGTCTTTTTTAGAACCGTTTCACGTGGTAAAAATACAACTTTATTCTTGTTTGTCAAAATGCTATAGCTTGACTTTCCCTTACTTTCTCTTATCACTTATGCACGGTCTGGTGCTCTTTTGGAAGAAGTAGAACGTATTGACACATTCCCTTACCCTACCTGACCCCCAGCCATACGAAGAGGAACGAGATGATGAAGCCGAGCAGGAAGCCGATGTTCACCTGCGCCAGGCTGTGGTGCTTCAGGATGAGGCGTGACGAACCGATTAGCCCTGCCAGGACGAACAGTCCCATGAACATGTAATAGGGGTTGGAGCGCTCCACGAAATAGCTTACCGACATGGCCCCACCGATCAACCCCCCTATGCCGAACATATGCGCGCTGATCTTCCAAGCCAAGGTGATCAGGGCGGCGATGATCACGATGGCGATCGGGGCGGCGATCATCATCAGGAACCAGGTGGGCATCCGCATCCTGTAGTAGAAAAAGAGCATCGCACCGTACGAAAGCAGCGTGATCATGTAAGGGATGAACCGTTGCCGCCTCACCTTAATAGAGAGGTCTGATACCAGTCCCATGCGGTAAAGCATGACGATAAGGAGAGCCGGGATAAGAAACGAGAAAAGGAAGACGGGAGCGACTATCGACCAGAACCGATGAGCATACATCGTGCCAAAGTAGGTGTACACGAAAAGCAGCATCACCCCGTAAGTGGGCATCAAGAGGGGCTGAAAGATGGTTGAGATTACACGTGCTATCGAATGCTTCATCCTGCTTTAATCCTTTTTGGTGATTGGCAACGTTGCAACCGGGGTGATATAAAGTGTTTATAAGTGACTGCCGCGGTAAACGTTGCCATGAACAGACAAAGTTATATTTTTTTTCTCAAACGGGCGACAGGTATGTTCAATTGTTCGCGGTATTTGGCTACCGTCCGCCTGGCGATTACGTATCCCCGCTCGTTCAGCAGTTGGGTAAGCTGTTCATCCGTGTAGGGTTTTCCCGGGTCTTCCCCCTCCACGCATTCCCGTAGTGCCGCCTTTACTTCCCGCGATGAAATATCCTCTCCATCACTTGTTTGCATCGCTTCCGAGAAGAAGAACTTCAACGGGTAAATGCCGCCATTCGTCTGTACGTACTTGCTGTTGCTTACCCTCGAGATGGTGGAGATGTCGAATCCGGTTTGTTCCGCCACATCCTTCAAGATCATTGGCTTGAGATCGGCCTCATCCTCGGTGAGGAAGAAGTCGTACTGGATGTTCGCGATTGCCTCCATGGTGCGTTGCAAGGTGTTTTGCCGCTGCTTTACCGCGTCGATGAACCACCTGGCCGAATCCACTTTTTGCTTCATGAAGAGCATTGCCTGTTTGTCGTCCGACGACATGCTCTCCTTGTTGTCATTGTACCCTTTCAACATCTCCGAGAAGGTACGGTTTACCCTTAGCGAGGGGATGTTGCTGTTGTTCAGTTGTATGGTAACCTCGCCGTTGTACGTGTCGACAAGGAAGTCGGGGGTGATCTTGTTCATCGCGGCTTGCATCTTTCCACCTACCGCGTTGCCCGGTTTGGGATTGAGGGAAACCACCTCCTTGATGGCATCACGCAACTCATCTTCCCCGATATCCATCTGGCGCATGATCTTGTCGTAGTGCTTCCTGGAGAACTCCTCGAAGTAGTCGGTCAACATTTCGATCGCGTGTTCGATGGGCGGGCTGCTCTTTAGCCGGTGAAGCTGCAGGAGGAGACACTCCCGAAGGTCGCGTGCACCTACCCCCGCGGGGTCCAGGTCTTGAATCTCGTATAGCACGTCTTCCAGCTGCAAGGGCGATACCTCCAGCTGCCGCTGGAACAGGAGGTCGTTCGAGATCGCTTGAAGCTCCCTCTCCAAGTAGCCGTTCTCATCGAGGCTCCCGATGATGTACTCGGCGATGAGCTGCTTTTGGGCATCGAGCTTGAGCAGTCCAATCTGCTCCATGAGCGATTCGCTGAGTGACTTCTCATCGAAGTTGCCTATTTCTAAGAAGTTGGGCTCGCTCGACCGGCCGCGTGGCGTGTTGAGGCGGTAGTCAGGAACATCATCCTCAGAGAAGTAATCCCCCAGGATGATATCCTCCTCCGATATTGCCTCTCTCTCGTTCCCGTTTCGGTCGTCCTCCTCGCTATAGGGCTCGTCGTTCTCGCTACGAGGTTCATATTCAGCGTCCTCTAACGCGGGATTATCTTCCAGCTCCTGCTTGATGCGATCTTCGACCTCAACAGAGTTTAACTCCACCAGCTTTATCACCTGCATCTGCAAGGGAGATAGCCGTTGGACCTGTTTTAATTCCTGTTGTTGCTTGAGCGCCATACATTTTTATTGATTGTCTATTCAAAAACAAAAATAGGTGATTTTCTCTCTATATCCAAGCGGGTGAAATATAAAACTTTTTGTTACCTTTGGATTCTAATAGTAAAAACAGACGTTACGATGATATTCAAATTTCTGATCTTATCTGATGAGGTTGACGACTTTAAAAGGGCTATCGAGTTGGATGCCGATGCCACCTTTCTTGACTTTTACAAGGCGATTTTGGACTGCACCGGTTTCAGTGACAAGGAGATGGCCTCGTTTTACCTCTGTAATAACAAGTGGCGTAAGAAGCTGGAGATCACCCTCGTGGAGATGGATACCTACTCCGATGAGGATGCACACACGATGGAAAACACCGTCTTGAGCGACCACCTGGAGGATGAGAAGCAAAAGCTCATGTTCGTATTTGATTACCTGAATGAACGGGCCCTATATATCGAACTTTCAGAGATTATCCCGGGCAAGAACCTGGAATCGCCCGTCTGCACGCTCTCCACGGGTCAAGCTCCCGTTCAGATTATGGAGCCTGAAGAGGTGTTGCCTATTAGCGTTATCCTGGATACCGAGGAGAGCCTGTACGGTGACGAGAGTTTCAATTTAGACGAGTTGGATGCCGATGGATTTGAAGCGTTGGACGACCTTTATTGATACCTACCCGGATGTTTGATTGACCCTCTCTCTTAGCGACAATGAAAACCCTTCTCGTGCTGCTTGGGCCTACCGGGGTGGGGAAGACCGACTGGAGCCTGTCCATAGCCGAAGTGTTGCGTTGCCCCATTATCTCGGCCGATTCGCGGCAGTTGTATCGTGGCCTCTCTATCGGGACCGCGGCGCCCACCCCTGAGCAGATGCGGCGCGTGCCACACCACTTCGTGGGGATTCTCGATCCAACCGACTATTACAGCGCGAGCGATTTCGAGCGGGAGGTGTTGTCGCTGCTCTCCACCTTTCACCAAGAACACCCGGTGGTTATCATGTCGGGCGGCTCCATGATGTATATCGATGCGGTTTGTAATGGCATCGATGAAATACCCAACATCGATGAGGGGTTGCGGCGTGACTTGCAGGCGTTGTACCGCAAGGAGGGACTCGACCCCATTCGCCAGCAGCTAAAGATTTTGGATCCCACTTTTTATGACGAGGTGGATTTGAAAAATCCCCAGCGGGTGATTCACGCCCTGGAGGTCTGCCTGATGACAGGGAAGCCTTACTCGTCGCTACGTACCAACCCGCGAAAGGAGCGGCCGTTCCGGATTGTCAAGGTGGGACTCACCCGTGATCGGGCAGAGCTGTATGACCGCATTAACCGGCGGGTAGACCAGATGGTGGTTGATGGGCTGGTAGAGGAGGCGAGGGGCCTTTTTCCCATGCGGCACCTGAACGCGTTGAACACGGTGGGGTACAAGGAGCTGTTCGCCCATTTCGAGGGGGAGTGTACCCTTGAGTTCGCCATTGACAAGATAAAGCAGCACTCCCGCAATTACGCGCGGAAGCAGCTCTCTTGGTTCCGACGAGACAAGGATATTCATTGGATCAATCTCTCACGCGAAGGGGTAGACGTGCTGCGGGGAGCGTTAGCCCTTTTAGAAAGGTAATCTTTGTTGCCCCTTCCGTAAAAGTTTAATGCACTTTTTTCAGGGAGCTGTTGGATAGTTCGGAAATTTATACTACTTTTGCATCGCTTTAATGGAGAGCCATCATTCTTCCTTAGCTCAGTTGGTTAGAGCACCTGACTGTTAATCAGGGGGTCCTTGGTTCAAGTCCAAGAGGAAGAGCTGGGATGGCGAGGTGATGGGTATACATATTCTTCCTTAGCTCAGTTGGTTAGAGCACCTGACTGTTAATCAGGGGGTCCTTGGTTCAAGTCCAAGAGGAAGAGCAAGGTGAAGTGCAAGGGTTGGACGGGTCGCAAGGCCCGTTTCTATATTGAAGAGACCTCTTCATCTGAAGTAACATATAACTAAACCATCATTTAACTAAAACAACGGAATTATGAAAAAAATGAGATTAACTTTTGTCGTTGCCATGCTTGCCGTGGCTGTATCTGCCAGCGCCCAGCTAAACTTCGGCGTAAAGGGTGGTATGACCATGTCCAACTTTTATGGTGATGAACTGACCGACAAAAACATGAAGATCGGTTTTAACGTGGGTTTGCTTGCTGATTTCGAGATTAGCTACAACAGTGCAGTTCAAACGGGACTCTTTTTCTTGACCAAAGGGTCGCGGTATCATGGGTCGTTCGCGGGCGTTTCCGGGGAAGTGACTGTTAACCCGATGTACCTGCAAGTACCGGTACATTTCGCCTACAAGATCGCGGTTACACCCGGGACGCGTGTGGTATTGCATGCCGGTCCTTATGCCGCTTACGGGGTAGGGGGAAAATCCACCGGGAAGGTTTCCATCGCCGATAAGTCGGTAGAGTCGAAAGGGGTAGATGTCTTTGGTGATAACGGTTTCAAGCCCTTTGATGCCGGGCTGGGTCTTGGCGTAGGTGCCGAACTTGGTTCCTTCTTGGTCGACTTGGGCTGGGATATGGGTCTGGTTAATATTGCCAGAAGCGATAACGCATCCATTAAAAATCAAAGTGCTTACCTGTCGATAGGGTTCAAGTTCTAATAAAAGAAGGCATAAATACAAAGAGAGCAGTCTCAAACGAGACGGCTCTTTTTTTCACATCATGCGGAAGTTTTTTCGGATGAATCCCCTCTTGAAACCGAGCTGTTCTTTTTCGTTATATTACAGCTCTAACGGTTTACTGTCTTGAAAAAACGATATTCTCTTCTGGTTTTTTCGTTCCATTACAGCCCCAACAGAAACTGCTCGATAGCATTTCTCACCTCATTTCGCGTACCGCTGAACTTGTTTACCATCACGGCGAAGGCATATTTTTTCTCCCCATCGATAAGATACCCCGAGTAGCATTGTACACCGCCGATGCTACCACTTTTAGCTGATACCTTGCCAGTGAGACGGGAATCCCGTAAGAAGTATTTTAAGGTTCCCTCTTGTCCCGCCTTGGGGAGCGAGTTAAAGAACGTGGCGGAGACACTGCTTTGGTTGTGCATGTAAAGCAGCAGGTCGGTCAAGAACCTTGCGCTCACCGTGTTTTGCGGTGCCAGCCCGCTTCCGTCATGCATTGTTAGCGGGGTAGGATCTATCCCCTTGTTCTTCCAATAGTTCACGGTGTAATCGATTCCCTCTGTCAAGGCGTTGGTCTGTATATCGCTATTGGCATGGCGGCCGATTGTCCGGATCAGGTGCTCCGCGTAGTGGTTGTTGCTCTCCACGTTCACCTCCCTGATAATCTCTTTCAGCGGCCTTGAGGCGAGGGTGAACGGCACGTTACCCACCCGGTAGGGCGGTGTCTGCCCGTTTGTGTTGCCCCGTGAGAGGTAGTCCTGACGGGTAGTTTCTATGGCTCCTATCTGGTATCCTGCTTGTTTTAGGTACTCCCCAAGTGTCTCACCAAGCAGTCGCCCCGGATCGGGGATATCCCCTTTAATGGAGAACTCGCTCCTGCCGGCCGGGATATTGCCCCGCAACTCTTTTTCATAACCGAAGGGTACCCCGTAGATATAACCGTTGTCACGTCCCGTCTCGTTCAGCGTGAGGAGGTTTTGAAAGGTCAGCCCTTTGATCTCCGGCTCCGTGCGCAGGATTTTCGGTCTCTCCTTCCTATTCATAGTGTTGAATACCAGCTTGTAACTATTATCGAAGATGCTGATACCGTACGCCCCCGCGGCGTAGTAGTTGCCGATATCAATCCAGGTCCATTCCGGTGAGATGCCATCGTACCCGAACAGGTTATCCACCACGAGGATGGTGTACTCCTTATCTTTGGGCAAGCTTTCTGTCAAGGCTTCCGTCCCGTTGATAAAGAAGATGTAAGGGTTATCGGGAAACGCTCCGCTTCCCAGCGTTGGATCGCCACCTCCCAACACGAGGATACGTGAAAAATCGTCCGCGTCCATCGCGATCTTCGTCTTGTAACGGTAGTTTTCGCCAAGCGTTTCTAACGCCGTGGCCGTAGTAATCAGCTTGAGTACCGATGCCGGTGTGAGTGATTTCTCCGCGTCGTGGTTCGCGATGCTCTTTCCGCTCTCCAGTTCTACCACGGATACCCCTACCGATGCATGTTTCAGGGCGGGGTTGCCTACAAAGTGTTGCAGCGACGTTTGGGGATATGCCACGTGAGGGAGGAGGCATACCATGAGGGATATAACCAGGTAGTGGACGAGGTTTTTCATTATTGACTTATAGTGGTTACTCCGCGAAGCCTTTAGCTATAACTCGACATCAATCGTTTTCGTTATCGTTGACTTATCGTGGTTATTCCACGATTTCGATAAGCTCGATTTCGAATACCAGGGTGGTATAGGCCGGGATGGAGCTCCCGGACCCCACTTCCCCGTATCCCAGCTCCCAAGGGATCCAAACCTCCCATTTATCGCCCACCTGCATATGTTGCAGGGCAGTGGAGAAGCCGTCGACGACTCCATAGGTCGCGTTGGGGTTCACGTCAAACGTGCTGGGGACATTGTTTCGTTTCTCCGTGGAGTCGAAAATGATCTTGTTGGTAATAACGTTTCCCTTGTCGTCATTGTAGGTGTCGGGCTTCTCCCAGTTGTACTTGTACCATCCGGCATAGCGCACCTTTACCTGGTCGGTAAATAGCGGGGTTTCGCCGCTGCCCTTCGCCAACTCCTTGTACATGATGTGTCCCCGATTGGAAAAGGAGACCAGCCGGGTGTAATTCTTGTCGGCAGAGATCTTTACAAACTGCGCCTCGTTATCCAGCTTCCAGGGGGTATCCTTCTTCGAATCCTCCTTATCGCAAGCGGCGAGCGATAAGAGGGCACAAAGCGCTAAAAATAGCGGTATTCGTAGCTTCATCGCGTGGTTTTTTAGTGGGTTAATTGTTTAAGTAGTTGACTCATATCTGTTCTTTCGGCGATAAACTGTTGCAACGCGTTGATGGGAACCCTTTCCTGTTCCATCGTGTCGCGGTCGCGGACAGTTACCGTATCATCTTTCAGCGTTTGGTGGTCGATGGTAACGCAGTAGGGGGTGCCAATGGCATCTTGACGGCGGTACCGTTTTCCAATGCTGTCTTTCTCGTCGTATTGACAGGCGAAGCTGAACTTGAGCTCGTCCACGATGGCCCGCGCTTTTTCCGGTAGCCCATCCTTCCGAACCAATGGGAGTACGGCTAACTTTACCGGTGCCAGGGTGGGGGGCAGCTTGAGCAACACGCGGGTTTCCCCTCCCTCCAGGGTCTCTTCCCGGTAGGAGGCCGCCATCACCGAGAGGAACATCCTGTCGAGACCTATGGAGGTCTCTACCACGTAGGGGATGTATGATTTGCCCAGCTCGGGGTCGTAATACTGCATCTTTTTTCCGGAGAACTGCTCGTGCTGGCTCAGGTCGAACCCGGTACGGGAGTGAATCCCCTCTACCTCTTTAAAGCCGAACGGCATTTCGTACTCGATGTCGGTGGCCGCGTTCGCGTAGTGCGCCAGCTTGTCGTGATCGTGGAAACGGTATTTCTCCGCCCCAAAGCCTAAGGCCTGGTGCCACTGCATGCGTCTGTTCTTCCAGTACTCGAACCACTCAAGCTCCTCGCCGGGCGTGACGAAGAACTGCATCTCCATTTGCTCGAACTCCCTCGTGCGGAAGATGAACTGGCGGGCTACGATCTCGTTACGAAACGCTTTCCCGATCTGTGCGATGCCGAAGGGCACCTTCATGCGTCCCGTCTTCTGCACGTTCAGGAAGTTGACGAAGATCCCCTGTGCTGTTTCTGGGCGGAGGTATACCTTCATCGCGCCATCGGCCGTGGAGCCCATCTCGGTTGAGAACATCAGGTTGAACTGCCTCACCTCCGTCCAATCGCGGGAGCCGCTTATTGGGCAGACGATACCACAGTCGACGATGATTTGCCGCATCTCGTTCAGGTCGTTATCGTTCATCGCCTTAACGAACCGGGCATGTATCTCGTCCCGCTCTTGTTGGTACCTCAGCACCCTCGGGTTGGTCTCCCGGTACATCTTTTCGTCGAACGTGTCACCAAATCGCTTGGTCGCCTTCTGCACCTCCTTGTCGATTTTCTCATCCTGCTTGGCCAGGTGCTCCTCGATCAGCACGTCGGCACGGTACCGCTTCTTGCTGTCGCGGTTATCGATTAGTGGGTCGTTGAAAGCGTCCACGTGTCCCGATGCCTTCCAGATGGTGGGATGCATAAAGATGGCGGAATCGATTCCCACGATGTTCTCGTTCAACATCACCATGCTGTCCCACCAATATTTTTTCAGGTTGTTCTTGAGCTCCACGCCCATCTGTCCGTAGTCGTACACGGCGCCTAACCCGTCGTATATCTCGCTCGATTGGAAAACGAATCCATACTCTTTGCAGTGCGAAACCAGTTTCTTGAAAACGTCGTCTTGTACCATAACTCATGAAATGGCATGTTGATTGGCCGTTTGGGGCAAAGCAACACGCGTGTAAAATGTTTATAAATCGCTTGAATGTCTCAACCTACAAAGTAAACACTTTTTTTTGATCTTTTCGACCTCCACGGCCAAATATAGCTGTAAAAATGCTATCTTCGCGAACGTCGCGGGTGCCTATCTATCGCTTACCCCGCTACTTGTTTACCGTATAAGATCGTGTTGAATCGATATTTAAAGCGATGACGAAACGTGTTTCTTGTTACGGTTCACTATGGAAGATCGTGTCGACTCAATTTAACGGATCGCGTGATTACCTATTTTGGATGAGCATGGCAGGAGGAATGAAAACGTTGGCAAAAGAGACCCTCTATTACGGGATAGGGAGTACACTCCCCAAGTTGTTGAGCTGGTTGTTGTCGCTTTATTGGGCATTTGCCCTGCCGGAGATAAAGGATATTGGCGTGCTCACCAATTTCTACGCGTGGGTGGCCCTTCTGCAGGTGATCTTGACCTATGGCATGGAGACCGGTTTTTTCCGTTATGCCAACAAGGATGATAACCCGACGAAGGTGTTTTCCACCACCTTTATCAGTATTGCCAGCACCACGCTCCTCTTCTTCCTTATCTCCATGGCCTTCCTGAAGCCGGTCGCTTTCGCGCTGGGCGGCACGGCCATGAAACCGCGTTTCTTGCTCATGATGGTGCTCATCCTTTGCATCGATGTGCTGGGCTCCATCCCGTTTGCCAATCTACGTTTTAAGCAACGTCCCATACGGTTTGCCACCATCAAGGTGCTGAACGTGGTGCTTACCATCCTCTTCAACCTCTTCTTCTTTCTCGCTTGCCCCTGGCTACAGGCCAAGTACCCCGATGCCTTCTCGTGGTTCACGCTGGATAGGGGGATCGATTACATCTTGATATCCAACCTCGCGGCGTCGCTGATCCAGTTCCTACTGGTCTCCCCCGAGCTGCGGATCAAGTTCACCTTTGACAAGGCGCTGCTTCGGCAGATGTTGAAATACTCTTTCCCTATTCTTATCCTGGGGATAGCCGGCATCCTGAATCAGACGGTTGATAAGATCGTCTTCCCCTGGCTCTTCCCCGATGCCCATCCCGACAAGATCAACGCTTTTCACGAGCTGGGAATCTATGGCCAAAACTTCAAGATCGCGGTCATCATGGTAATGTTCACCCAAGCTTTCCGGTACGCCTTTGAGCCGTTTATTTTCGCGCGCAATCGGGAGGACTCCAGCGACCGACAGTCGTTCAGCGATGCGACCCGTTATTTTATCTTGTTCGGCCTGCTCATCTTCCTGCTCACCACAGGCTACATCGATATTATCAAGTACCTACTTCCCGTACGGTACCACGTGGGCCTGAAGGTGGTTCCCATCGTCCTGCTTGGCGAGCTCTTCTTCGGGGTCTACTTCAACCTGTCGCTCTGGTACAAGCTGACCGATCAGACGAAGTGGGGTGCTTACATGTCGATTTTCGGTCTTGCTATTACCCTGCTTATCAACGTGTTGTTTATTCCCCGGTACGGTTACATGGCCTGCGCCTGGGCATCGTTCTTCGCCAACCTCTCCATGATGGTCGTCTCCTATTTCCTGGGGCAGAAGCATTACCCTATTCCCTATAACTTGAAATCAGCCGGGTTTTCGTTCCTTCTGGCGATGGTGCTGTTTGGGGGCATCGTGCTCGTCTACCGGCAGGTGGATGGCCTGTGGTTGCGGTTGCTGCTCAACACGCTGCTTATCGCGGTGTACACGGTTATCGTGGTGGGCAAGGATCCGGGGCTTAGGGGGGTGATAATGAAACTGAGTCGTATCGGTCGAGTCAATCGAGACTGAGAATAATACTTAAGTGGTTGACAAGCAGTATAAAAAGCGAAACATGTTAAGCAGAACATGAACATTAGAAATAGACGTGAGCTAAATTATAATGAAAGTGGAAAAACGAAGTTGAGCTTTAAAAGGAAAGATTGTCTAAATCGCCGATTTTCTTACAAATAGATATTCATGAAGAGACTACTTTTATGCCTCGTGGTAGCGGGAGCCTGTTTCATCGCGAAGGCCGATGAGGGGATGTGGCTGTTAAAGGAGTTGAATGAGCAAAGTATAGCCCGGATGCAGGAGTTGGGTTTCCGCTTCCCGGTGAATCAACTATATGACGAGCAGAACCCGTCGCTCAAGGATGCGGTCGTCATTTTCGGGGGAGGCTGTTCCGGTGTGGCTGTATCCGATCAGGGGATGATTTTTACCAACCATCACTGCGGGTACGATGCCATCCAGAAGCTGAGTTCGGTGGAGCACGACTACTTGATGGATGGTTTTGCCGCTCAAAACCCGTCGGATGAGCTGCCTGTCGAAGGGCTTACCGTATCGTTCCTGCGCTCCATGGAAGAGGTGACCGACCGCTTTATCCCTCACCTGCCATCAGAATTGAGCGACATCCAGCGGAAATTGACCATCGATTCCCTCTCTAACGCGTTGGTCAAAGAGTATGAGAACGATCGGTTTACCCAGGCGCAAGTGGTCCCTTTCTTTGCCGGCAATCGCTATTACGTGGTGCTGTACGACCTGTTTCGTGACGTGCGCCTCGTCCTTGCCCCGCCCACGTCAATTGGCAAGTTCGGGGGTGATACCGACAATTGGATGTGGCCCCGTCACACGGGCGATTTCGCGGTGTTTCGCGTGTACGCTGGGGAAAGAAACTTGCCAGCGGATTATAGCGGTGAGAACGTGCCTTACAGGCCCAAGTACGTGGTGCCCGTCTCCCTCGCGGGGGTGCGGGATGGAGATTACGCGATGACGGTGGGCTATCCCGGTAGCACCCAACGTTACGCCTCCTCCTGGGCTATTCGCCAGCGGATGGAGTCCGAGAATATACCTCGCGTAGAGGTACGTGGCATGAAGCAGGCTATCTGGTGGGATGCTATGACTTCCAACGACACCATCCGCCTCCAGTATGCCAGCAAGTACGCCAGTAGCTCCAATTACTGGAAGAACTCCATGGGCATGAACGAAGCAATCGTCAACAGGGGCGTGCTGGTCGAAAAAGAGGAGCTGGAATCAAGGCTTCGGGAATGGATAGAAAGCGATTCATCCAGAACCGCGAAATATGGGCAGACACTGCCTGCGTTAGAGGATGCCTACACCCGCTCCAACGAGATGATTCGCCACATGACCTACTTCTTGGAGGTGTTCGAGTATGGCATCGAGCTGGTCCGCTTTGCCAACGCCATCATCCATTTTGATATTGACGCCTCGGAAGAGGAGCGGCAGGCGTTCATCAACGACCGGCTGATAGAGTCGTACAAGAATTACGCACCGGGGCTGGATAGGCAGGTGTTGCCCGCGTTGATGCGGCTTTACGCCGAGCGGGTACCGGAAGAGTTCCATCCTGCTATTTACGGGACCATCCGGGAGAAGTTTAACGGCGATTACGAAGCGTACGCTGAATGGCTCTTTTCCAATACCCGCTTCATTTCGCTCGAAGGGCTTATGACGCTTCTTGAGGGGGGCGACGTGGAGTTGTTCACCCAAGACCCGGCCATGGAGCTTGCTCTCTCTGTTTCGGACATAGGGTTTAATATATCGTTTCAGATGATGGTCGCGTACATGGAGATATTGCGTGGTGAGCGGGAGTTCATGGCTGCGCTGATGGAGATGGATGCGCGAAAGACGTTCTACCCCGATGCCAACTTCACCCAACGGATGAGTTACGGTTCAATAGAAGGGTATGGGCCGCGTGATGGGGTGTGGTACGACTCCTTCTCCACAACAAATGGGGTGCTGGAGAAAGAGGTGCCCGGTGATCCCGAATTTGACGTGCAAGGGTACGTCCTCGATGCCATTCGGTCGGGCGACTTTGGCCGGTACGCTGACGAGGAGGGGAGGATGCGGATCAACTTCCTGTCCAACAACGACATCACGGGTGGTAACTCCGGCAGTCCCGTGCTCAACGCCCAAGCAGAACTGGTAGGCCTCGCTTTCGACGGCAACTGGGAGTCGCTGAGTGGTGACATCCTTTTCAACCCCGCGATGAACCGAACCATCAGCGTCGATATCCTTTACGTGCTTTACGTGATAGACAAGGTGATGAAGGCGCCGTGGATTATCGATGAACTGAAATTGGTGGAGTAGTGCGGTCAAACAGTTTTTGGCCCCGCGGGCAGGAGATATTGAGGAGTTTAAATTTCTTTGCTTACGCTTAAATACTTCGACAAAATATCATGGGCAAGAGGCATTGACGAACTTAAATTTGTAGGCAGGGGCATGTAAAACATCAAAAATATAAGACCAATATGATAAAAAAAAATCTTTTATTGCTTGCCCTTACGGCCCTGTTCATGGGCTGTAATCAAGCTCAACAGTCCGATACCGATGAGATGCTGTTGCTTTTTAACGAGCCGGCTGCCGTTTGGGAGGCTACCTTGCCCCTGGGAAATGGGCGCATCGGTATGATGCCCGATGGAGACATCGACAGCGAGCAGATCGTGCTGAACGATATCACCATGTGGTCGGGTAGCAAAGACCCCGAAGCCCTTAACCCCGAAGCGCTAAACTACCTGCCCGAAATCAGGCGCTTGTTGCTGGAGGGTGAAAATCTGAAGGCCCAAAATATGATGTACGCCCATTTTCGTTGCGGGGGTCAGGGTTCAGCTTTCGGCAGCGGGAAAGATGCTCCTTATGGCTGTTTTCAGATGTTGGGCAATCTGAACCTGCGCCATATCTACCCTACTAATGAACCGACCGAAGATTACCAACGCTCGCTCTCATTGAACGATGCGGTAGCAGTTACCGGATTCAAAAAAGGAGAGACGATTTACCGGCGCGAGTATTTTGCCTCTCATACCAACGACGTGCTGATAATCAGGCTCTCGGCAAACAAGCGGGGAGCGGTATCGTTTGAGGCGTCGTTGAGTCGCCCCGAACGGGTTACTGTTTCGTCAGATGGCCACACCTTGCAGATGGAGGGGCAGTTGAACGATGGCCACAATGGCGATACGGGAGTGCGTTATCGCACGAAACTGCAGGTTGTCAACAAAGGCGGGGTGCAGGAGGTCGGCGACTCACTAATCAGGCTGACCGATGCAGATGAGGCTATATTGCTAATCTCCACCTCTACCGATACGTTAGATAAAAACTACCGGGAGACGGTCGATGCTCTTTTAAGTGATGCTGCGAAAACCGGTTACACTGCACTGAAAAAGAGCCATATGGTAGCCTACCGTGAAAAGTTCAACCGAGTCGACCTCAACCTGGGCGAACAGGACAACCAGACACCCACCCATGAGCGGTTGGGCCTTTTTCAAGAGAACGATGACCCCGCTTTTGCCGCCCTCTATTTTCAGTACGGGCGCTACCTTATGATTTCGGGAACCCGCGAAAACAGCCTACCGCTCAACCTGCAGGGGTTGTGGGCCAACCAGGTGCAAACCCCGTGGAATGGCGACTACCACCTGAATATTAACGTGCAGATGAACTATTGGCCGGCAGAGGTGTGCAACCTGTCGGAGCTGCACAAACCGCTTATCGACTTTACACAATCCTTGGTACCCTCGGGTGAAGCCACGGCCAAAACCTTTTACGGTGCCGAGGGATGGGTTGCACATATGATGAGCAACCCGTGGAGGTACACCGCTCCCGGCGAGCATGCCTCATGGGGCGCCACCAACACGGGAGGTGCCTGGCTGTGCGCCCATCTGTGGGAGCATTGGGCTTTTACACGGGATGAAAATTACCTGCGCTCCATCTACCCCACGCTGGTAGGGGCGGCACGATTCTTCCTCTCCTCCATGATTGAAGAGCCCTCACACGGCTGGCTGGTTACCGCTCCCTCCTCATCCCCCGAAAATGCTTTTTACATGCCAGATGACGATAAACATTCGATTTACGTCTGCATGGGGCCCACGATGGATGCCCAGCTGGTTAAAGAGCTGTTTGACAATATCCTGTCCGCTTCCGAAATCCTCGGTGTAGAGGATGAGATAACTGTAAAAGTCCGGGAAGCACTACCTAAGCTCCCCCCTATGCAGATAAGTCCCAACGGCTACCTGCAAGAGTGGCTGGAAGACTATAGGGAGACGCAACCCACTCACCGGCATGTTTCGCATCTTTATGGTCTTTACCCATCCAACCAGATTTCTCCCAACACCACACCCGACCTGGCCGCGGCTGCCCGCGAAACGTTGGAGCGTAGGGGGGATGGGGGTACGGGTTGGTCACGTGCTTGGAAGATCAGTTTCTGGGCACGACTGCACGATGGAAACCGGGCATATAAGCTGCTGAAAAGTCTCTTAGAGCCGACTTTTGATAGTGCAATGCAGAGGTACACGGATGGCGGCACCTATCCCAACCTTTTCTGCGCTCATCCACCGTTCCAGATCGATGGTAATTTTGGTGGCACGGCCGGGATTGCCGAGATGTTGATACAGAGCCAGGACGGCTACATCGAGTTTCTGCCTGCGCTACCCGACAACTGGTCGCGCGGAAGCTTCAGGGGACTTCGCGTACGTGGCGGTGCCGAAGTCGCTGCTCAATGGGCGGAATCCAAGCTACACCATATCTCGCTTACGGCACATGTTGACAATAGTTTTACTATCAAGCTCCCCGATTACGTGACATCGGTCAAGCGCAAGGGCAGAGAGTTGCCTATTGACAACGGTTTTCTGGCAATTGAACTGAAGAGAGGTGAAGTGGTGAAGCTTCAGCTTAATTGAAGGTTTTTCTATTGCTATGATTTACATCAAGAAAGTAACGAACAAAAGGCCGGCGAGTGAACGTACGGAGTACCCTTACAATATTCCTGCCATACGCAACTTGGATGAATTTGAGTTCAAAAGCAACGTCACGTTCATTATAGGAGAGAATGGTTCAGGGAAATCTACATTCGTTGAGGCCATAGCAATCTGTGCAGGATTTAATCCGGAAGGAGGAAGCACATATTTAAACTATCGCACCTACGATACCCATTCTGACCTCTTTAAAGATTTTATAATTACAAGAGGCAGTTATCGAAATAGAGACGGATACTTCTTGAGAGCAGAGAGCTTTTACAATGTGGCTAGTGAAATAGACCGAATATCTAATGGATGGCAGTTAGAAAAGAATTACGGGGGCGCACTTCATGAACGATCCCATGGTGAAAGTTTTTTGGGAGTGATCTTAAACAGATTGTCAGGCAATGGCTTGTATATTTTTGATGAACCCGAATCGGCGTTATCTGTACCCAGTTTATTTAAACTGATAGTAAAAATAAACGAGTTAGAAAAACGTAATTCTCAGTTTATCATTGCCACTCACTCACCTATATTGCTAGCTTATCCCGGGGCAGAAATATATCTCATAACCGATAAGGGTTTAGAGTTAACGGGATACGAGAATACCGAGCAGTATATTTTAACGAAATATTTTATGTTAAATTATCCTCAAATAATCGATGAATTGCTGAATAACGAGGAGATTTAAAAACCCATCGAAAGTAGCGCAGATTACAGGTCGATATATCGCAACTGAAATGCAATAGCGACTGTTTTTGCTTTGGTTTTACTCTGTTTAGCACTCTTGATTGAGTAAATTTAATCTCTCACATGTTCGCTTACAAAATATATTAACTATTAAGCAAAAATTTTCCCCATGTTTTGAACATATGTTCAAAACTATTGTTATATTTGTAGGCCAATTCAAGAGATAAATGGTATGTCACGTCCCAAACAGTATAGAAGAATTCAATCGCCCCCCTTGATGTCGGGGTTCAAGCCGTTCGGCGTTCCCCGCTCGATTACGGGAGAGGTGGTTTTGCAATACGATGAGTATGAGGCTATTCGGCTACTGGATTACGAAGGGTTACTCCAAGAGGAGGCCGCCGAGCGGATGAATGTTTCGCGTCCTACGCTTACACGGATCTATGCCAAGGCGAGGCAAACGGTTGCCCAGGCGTTTGTGGAAGGGAAATCATTGGTCATCGAGGGTGGCAGCGTGGAGTTCGGTAGACAACGTCACCGTTGTCGCCGTTGCAATAGAATGATGGATGACAATAATACGCCTCATTCTTGTGGCAACCGCCGTAGGCATAGGGGAGGGGAGTTTAGGTAAATCAGGTGAACACGGTGATTTAAAAAGATAGTTGATCATGAGGGTTGTAGTATTATCGGATAATAGGGCATTGAAAACGGATTTTGAGACCGAACATGGTCTATCTGTTTACCTGGAGACAGATGGGTACAAGTGTCTGCTCGACGTTGGAGCCTCTGGCCTGTTCGCACGCAACGCGAGGCTCATGAATATCGACTTGAGTGATGTTGACTATCTCTTTATCTCTCACGGACATGCCGATCATATAGGGGGATTACCGGCTTTTTTAGAGATAAACGAGAAGGCGAAGATAGTGCTCTCTTCCCAGCCATTGCACCGGGAGTTTTACTCCACCAGGGGCAGGTTGAGGAAAATAAGCATCGACTTTGATTTTGATACCATCAATGATCGTCTTATCACTGTAGAAGAGACAGCCCTGTTTGAAGGGGATATATCCGTCTTCAGGGGTAACACTGCAAAATACCCATTGCCAAAGGCCAACCGAACGCTCTTTACAAGCAGCAGCGATGGGTTGATAAATGATAACTTTGACCATGAGCTGATCATTACCTTTGGTAAAGAGGGTCGATTCCTGTTCACGGGTTGTGGTCATCGAGGTTTGCTCAATATCCTGGAGAGCGCAACGGATAATGGGGTGGGGCAGGTTGATTGGGTGATGGGAGGATTTCACCTGCTGGATAGTCAGGGCGACCTCGACTTTGAATCCAGAGAAGAACTTGATGAGCTGGGACAAACGCTTAAACACCGTTTCCCTTCCACCCGCTTCGTGACGGGACACTGTACAGGCGAGGCTGCCTTTAAACAGCTGAAAAGCGTGTTAGGAGATCAGCTTACACAATTTCACGTGGGATATGCATTAGAAATTTAAATCGACAAATAAAGTACTATACAATAACATTTTAAATAACAGTCACATGAAAATTGCCATTGTATCAGAAGAAAAAGGTTTAGACGCGAGGATGGACAGTCGTTTCGGGCGCTGTGCCTACTTCGCTATTTATGACGGTGAGAGTAACACCACCGAGTTTTTCCCCAACCCGGCAAAGGATTCCCCCGAGGGAGCCGGTCCGGAAGCGGTAAAATTTATCGCATCTAAAGGGGTGAAGAGGGTCGTGGCACCGGAGTTTGGAAGAAAAGCAGAAGCGATGTTAAACAAGCTTCAAATCGAGATGGTACATGACAAGGATAAAACCATTTCGGAGATCATTAAAGAGCTTGAGTAATTCAACGCTCATTCAGTAATAACATGTTAAAACAAGGAGGTATATTATGCCAAGATTTGATCAACGAGGTCCCATGGGAGAAGGTCCGATGACCGGACGTAAGATGGGTAAATGCACCCATTACGGTGCTGAAAAAGATGGTTCTGTAACTGTAGAAGAACCGCAAATTGAAAACGTGGATAGTGACGTGAGAGGCTTTGGTTTTGGCCGAGGGCGAAGGTTTGGTCGTGATCGTGCTGGTCGTGGTTTCGGCCGGGGAGAAGGAGTTGGCCAAGGGCAAGGCTTTGGTAGAGGACGAGGTTTTGGCCGTGGTCGTGCTGGTCGGGGATTAGATTCTTTCGGAGGAGGTTTTGTACGAGAGGAAGGCTTTGCTCAAGGACGTGGCTTTGGTCGAGGAGAAGGCTTTGGTCAAGGAAGAGGTCGGAATAGGCAAGGCAGAGGTCGCGGTATGAGGGGGTTTAGACAGACAATGTAATTGCAAAATCATGACAAGGAAAATTGCTATCCCGATGGAAGATGGGATGCTGGCCACCCATTTTGGCCATTGCCAATACTTCGCGATCGTTGATGTGCTAAACAATCAGATTGTGGGGATAACCCAAGAGGTGCCACCTGAGCATCGTCCGGGTGTGTACCCGAGCTGGATCGCCTCGTTTGGGGTTACCGACGTGATTGCCGGGGGAATAGGACAACGGGCCATCAACCTGTTCAATCAGCAGGGGATCAATGTGTTTGTTGGGGCACCCGTGAAAAAGGAGACGGAGATCGTAACCGATTTTTTGGCCGGTAAGCTATCCCTAAGTGCCAACTACTGCAATCATGACGCCGATCACCATAGCCATTGCTAGTGGTAAAGGGGGCACCGGAAAGACCTTTATTTCAACCAACCTATTCAACGCGCTGCAGGGTAGCGGGTTGAATATGGCCTTGGTCGATTGTGACGCGGAGGCACCCAACGATAGGGAGTTCTTCCGGGAAGGGATGTTGCAAGGCACGAGGGCAGTTACCCAAAGGGTGCCGGTGATCGATAAATCGAAGTGCACCTATTGCGGGAAATGTGATGAATACTGCAACTTCAATGCCATCTTCTTCCTGGAGGAGCCACCCACCATCGAGGTGCTGGAGGAGCTGTGTCACGGGTGCGGTGCCTGCTCTGTCGCGTGTGAATATGGGGCCATATCTGAAAAAGAGGACCTTTTGGGGCATGTCAACCGTTACTGCTTCCGCACGGGTAATGAGCTGATAGAGGGAAGGATGGAGGTGGGGGTTCATGTATCGGTTGAGATTATCAAGGCAGCCATAAAGGCTGCTGATACCTTTGACTTGGTCTTGCTGGATTCACCCCCCGGCACTGGGTGTCCCTTTATTCAAACGGTTTACAAGGCCGATTACGTGGTGTTGGTGACGGAACCCACCCCCTTTGGACTTAGCGATTTGAAGCAGTCGCTGGCGATTTTAAAAGAGATGGGGATACCGTGCGGGGTTATTATCAATCGTGCCGATATGGGGAGTGATGATGCCCGTAACTACCTGAAACAGGAGAATATTCCCCTGCTCATGAGCGTGCCGTTTGACAGGGAGATTGCTGTCGCCTACTCGAAAGGCGAACTGGTCACCAATCTAAATGATGACTGGATGGTAAAATTCACCGAGTTATACCACGCTATTAATAAGCAGTTTGAAGCGGAAATATAAAGTAATGCTGTTTTCGCATGCTGCTGTTTTTTGCTTTTAGGCTTGACGTACATAAATAATGCAACTATGGAGCTAGCGATAATCAGTGGAAAAGGTGGGACTGGGAAGAGCAGCATCAGCGCGGCATTCGCCACCCTGCAAAACGAAGTGGTGTTGGCAGACTGCGATGTGGATGCGGCCAACCTCTATCTGCTTTTCAACCCCGTTCACGATGAGGAACACGTGTTCGTCTCCGGACATAAGGCTCTGCTCGATCAAGAGAAATGCATCAACTGCGGTATCTGCGTGGATTACTGCCGGTTTGATGCCATCGTGGAGAACGAACATGGGGTATCCATATTGGATACCTTGTGCGAGGGGTGCCTGTTATGCTCTCGCATCTGTCCACATGGCGCCATCACCATAGAAGAGGAGGATAGAAGCCGCTTCTATGCCGGACGCTTTAAAAATGGTAGGATGGTGTACGGTCGACTTGCGCCGGGGGAGGAGAACTCGGGCAAATTGGTCAGCAAGGTTCGTGAAAAAGCGAAACAGATAGCGAAAGAATCCGGGGTAGAGCAGATCATCATCGATGGTCCACCGGGTATTGGATGCTCGGCAATCAGTGCCATCACGGGTGTTGACGCCGTGCTCGTGGTGACGGAACCCTCCGTGTCTGGTGTACACGACCTTAAACGTACGCTTCAACTTACTGCCGGCTTTAATCTGCCAACCAGCGTGTTAATAAACAAATTCGATATCAACAGGGAGCTATCTGCCGAAATCGAAATCTATTGTAACGAGAACGGTATTGAGGTTGTAGGCAAGCTACCTTTTGATCCAATCGTGGTAGAGGCTATGGTCAATTGTAGCTCCATCACTGATTACGCACCGGAAGCAGAAATAAGCGAGTTGATTAAAAACGCCCATTCGGTTATTTTCCAGACCACCCCTTAACTAAAGCCAGAGACGATAGTGCTGTTTTACTACCTTTCAATCACGTTAATCATGGCTAGCAGCGACAACTTTACCTTTATTTCAACCAAATCTTAGCCGAAAATTCATTATGTAACAAAATCTTCATAAAATCTTAACAGCCTTTCGTTCATACCTATAACTAAGATGAATATATTTGTATTGGTCTTAACGTTGGGTGGATGAAAACGAAATCACTCTTTTGGGCATTTATTTCGATCGCGGTTTTTTATACCTGTTGGGGAGTTTCTCAACTCATAAGTATCAATACGCGATATTCACTGCTGTCAAGCTTATTGTTTTCTATTGTTTTTACTGGTCTAATAGGGTGCTTGGTTCCCATTTATTTCAAGAATAGGTTTCGTTGGAGCTACAATGAGACAGGGTCAAACAGGTTAATAGGTTACCTTTTCTTGGTTGTAGCCATTCTGTTTTCAACCATACTATCGGGGGCTCTTTTAAAGGTCGTCGCACTGCAATATTCCTGGCTTTTGCTTCTGAAATATATCCTGCTGTTTTTTCCTATGTCACTTGGTATTGGTTTGTTCGC
>DUPB01000214.1 GCA_012838585.1 Bacteroidales bacterium | reverse complement strand
GACCTTTTGGTGATAAAGGTGGCGGTGTCCACGCTGTGGATAACCGGCGGGATGGGGACGGTGGTTTCTGCCCAGGCGGTGGGGTACCCCACCGCGGATGCTTCCACCCGTACCCGATCGCCAGCCTTGGGGTAAACTGATGATCGGTACACGCTTACCAGCGCGGTGTAATCGAAGAGCCGATCGTGGCCCTTAATGGTATCTACCCTTACCATTCGTAACTTCTCCACCTCCATGTTATTGACGAACAGGGTGAGCGAGGCCCGCTCCATGAGGTTCCGGTTGGGGGTGGTGTCGGTGTAGAGGAAGCTCTTGCTTACCTTGATCTCGATCAGCGAATCGGGCGAGAGAATCCCGTTCATCACGATCTTGGGTATGTACCTCTCCGTGTCGAGCGTGATCACCTTCTCGCATGCGGCGGTCGCGAAAAGGAGTGCCAGCAACAGAAGGGGGTACTTGCTATATTTTGATTGTATCATCGTTTCGAAATTTTAATCGTTGTTTATCAGTTTTTGTTGTTCAAGCGTTATTAATCAATTGTCGTTGTTTAATCGTCGATTATTGTTTATCGTTGGTTATGGTTGTTTGTAATTGTTTAATCGTCGTTTCATCGTTCATCGTCAACTATCACTGTTTGCCGTTATTTAATCATCGTTTAGCCATTGATCATCAGCTGTTACTATTTGTCGTTTCCCGATAACTCAAAACTTGATCGTGTATGAAAACGAGGGGACGATGGGGAGCAGCGCGAAACTCTGGTAAGCCGGGTAGCTTTTTTGCGGGTAACCGTCTGCCGTGTCCGGGTTAGGGAGAAATTTCTCACCGGGTAGTATCAGGAACGAGTTGTGGTGCGCGTAGAGGTTGTAGATGCTGAAATTCCAGATGCCCGTCCGCCCGTTTTTTTTGTGGCGGTAGTAGTTGAAGCTGAGGTCGAGCCGCTGGTAATTGGGCATCTTGTAGTTGTTGCGCTGCTGGAAGTAGTGCCGCTTGTTCCCGTCCATATCGATGTACTCTTCCAGCGGGAGGGTAGTCCAGTTCCCGGTAGCGTAGACCCACGACAAGCTGAGGTCGAACTTCTGGTTGAACGTGTGCATCAGCACGGCGTTGATCTTGTGGCGGTTGTCGAATTTCGCCGGGTAGGTTCTCCCTTGGTTGATCTCCCCGTTTGGGAACCGGCGGTTTGCCCACGAGAGGGTGTAGCCCACCCATCCCGAGGTGTTACCCAGGCTCTTTTTGGCCATCAGCTCCAGCCCGTAGGAGGTGCCGATCCCTTGCGCGATGCGCTCTTCCCATTCGGCGTTACCGGCGAGGATACTGGCGCCGTCTTTGTACTCTACCTGGTTAACCGAGTGTTTGTAGTAGGCCTCCGCCGAGAGGTCGAACCCGCGGTATTTGCCATAGGCACCCACCGAGAACTGGTCGGACGAGAGCGGCTTCACGTTCTTGGTGATCGGTACCCACAGGTCATCGGGCGAGTTGAGGTAGCTGCTCTGCAGCAGGTGCACGTACTGGTTCATCTTGCTGTAGGAGGCTTTCAGCGCAAACTCCTTTGACCATAGGTAGCGGGCCGACAGGCGGGGCTGCGCGCTCAAGTAGGATTTCCCCTGGACGAAGAAGCCGGACAGGTGCACGCCCACGTTGGCCTTGAAGCGACGGCCAAGCTGCATGTCATCCTCGGCGTAAAGCGACAGCTCCTGCACCTTTATACGGCTATCCGCACCGGTGATGGTGTCGCTCCGGCTTTGGCCTCCATCTTCCACCCTCCTGAAAATCCGGCTCTCTTCGGGGCGGAAGTGATGGTGTAGGAATGCCGTTCCAAAGCGAATCAGGTGGTTGTTGTCGCGCATGTAATCAAAATCCACGCGGTACCCCATGTCCCGGATGCCGGAGCGGTACGTCGGTTTGTACAGCTCGTACGTCGGGCGGTTGGACATTTCCCCCGTCTCGCTGTTTCCCAACGGGTAACACGCCTCGTCCTCGTTCGATAAGACAATGCCAGATTGGTAACGGCTGTACACCAGGGTGGCGTTCGCGAAGAGCTTGTTGTGGATGGCGTACGCCCAGGTTAACGAGGCCATCCGCGTACCCCACCCCACGTTCAGGCGTATCGTTTCGATACCGTTGTCGATGCCGAAGGTGGTGGGTTTGCCATTGTCATATAGCACCCACCCGTATCGCTGTTCGTTGTCGAAGAGCAGCTTGTCTTTGCCGTCGTACAGGCTCAGGTAGAGTCGGCTCCGATCGGACACCTTATGCTGGACCTTCGCGTTGAAGTCGTAAAAATAGTAGGCGAGACCCAGCTTCTGATACATAGCGGGGTCTTCCTTTTTACTTTTCCGGTTCATGAAATGCATGGCGGGTCGGGTAATGAGGTCGAGGTAGGTACGCCGAAGCGAGATGGAGTAGGAGGTTTTGTCCTTGATGATAGGCCCTTGGAGGTTCACCCGGGAAGAGATGAGCCCGATGGAGCCCGTGCCGCTGAACTTTTTCATGTCGCCATCGTTCATCCGCACGTCCATCACCGAGGAGAGTCGCCCCCCGTACCGTGCCGGGAAGCTCCCCTTGTAGAACTCCATCGTCTTCACCGCCTCCGGGTTGAACGTGGAGAAGAGGCCCAGCAGGTGGTGGATGTGGTACAGCGGGTTCCCGTCGACCAGGTAGAGGTTCTCGTCCGCGTTACCGCCCCGCACGTATAGTCCTGCCATCCCGTCGGTACCCACAGCCACGCCCGGCATCTGCTGGAGCACCTTGACCACGTCGTTCTCGCTCATGAACGAGGGGACGGACTTCAGCGTGGAGGTGTTCAGGCTTATCTTACCCGTCTCCACGTTTTGCAGCAGGTCATTCAGGTCGCCCTCCACCACCAGCTCTTGCAGCCGGGGGGAGGGGGAGAGGAAAAAATGAACCACCGTGTCGTTTGCCGCGGTAAAAGCGTGAACCTCGGCGGTATATCCCACGTAACTGGGGCGCAGTGCGACCTCACCCGCGGGCAGGGTGAGGCTGTAGAAGCCGAAGTTGTTGCTGGCCGTCCCTTGTCCCGAGAGCTGGTCGTACACGTTCGCGGCGATTAGCGACTCGTGCGACTCCCGGTCGTAGATGAACCCACTGATGGTGACCGGTTTCGGTCGTTTTTTCAGGATGATGTACTGCTCTTGAACCACCGGGAGTACTTCGGTATCATCGAAAATCAGCTTCAGCACGTTGGCCACCGTTTGGTTCGTGACCTTGAGGGTAACCGGTGGAAACTGGTTTAGCAGCGCCGGGCTGTAGGAGAAGGTGTATCCCGTCTGTTGTTCGATAAGGCGAAGAACTTCCGTCACCGGCCGTTTCTCCACGTTGAGTGTCACTTTCTCCTCTCCTGTACTCCTTTCCTCCCCGTGAAGAGACGGGTTCAGCAGGGTCAGCCCGGTGATAACCAATAAAAATAGGGTGTGGCGTTTCATACGATTACTTTATTTTTCTAATTCGTTTACCCGTATGACGCGAAACGGGG
>DUPB01000213.1 GCA_012838585.1 Bacteroidales bacterium | reverse complement strand
TCACCCGTGCGCCGGTCGCCACCAGGAAATCGTCGCCGATAACCCGTGCTGCCCCTCGACTTGCATGTGTTAAGCCTATCGCTAGCGTTCATCCTGAGCCAGGATCAAACTCTTCGTTGTAATGTTTATTTTCAATATCCTTGAATCCCCCCATCATCCAACCGGGCGCCGGGATGGCGCACCACAGGGATGGGATAAATGGCGAAAGGCATCGAAAAACCGCGACTCCTCCAAATAAAAAGCCAACGGGAACCCAACGCGGTTGACCCCGCCGGGACTGTAGCCCCGGGAACACGATCCCTCGTGTCTCGTATGACCCGGCCAAAAAAAACACCCCCGAGAAAGAAACCCGGGAACTGGCGACCGGGATGAATTGAACGGGTACCTTCGCTTGAACGCCAGGATCGCCGGGGGAAAGGCCGAAAAACCAAACACCGCCGGCAAGGCGCCAAGCGCTTGTACTTGCTTGTCTTAAATTGTAACGTGTATGTAAGTAAACCAAAGAACGCTTCTTGAAAACTCCCGAAGAAAACCCGAGAAAAAGGGGTTAACTCCAAAAGCGGGTGCAAAGATAGAGACTTATTTTTAATCTCCAAAATTTTTGGCGACTTTTTTAAAAAAATACTCCTCTGACCCTTACGTGGGATTTGATTCCCAACACCTTTCCCCATGTCACCCCCTCTCTAGTTATCGCTATAACGCATCAAGGGGCATTTTTTAGGCGAAAGGGTTACAAAGATAGGTCTTTTTCGCGATACCCACAAAACATTTCGCCCATTATTTTGGTTAAAAAACACAATTTCCCCAAATGGTTGTATTACAGCATCTACCGTCGTGCCTTCTAAAAATCCTGAGATAGCACATATATATTATGGTATATATCCTACTCAGCTTTGTCTGTTTTACAACAATATAAACGGGAAACTCGCGATTAATTGACCAAGATATGCGTACTCTCAACAACATGCGGGGAGATTCCGAAAAACAATCGGTTACCTTTTCGATCTACTTCGAAATTGATCGAGGTGGGCGTATTCCAGTCGACGTACTGGTTAAAGTTAAACAGGTACGAGAATGCCGTGCTGTAGCGTCGGTTATTGGAGATCGCCTCGGAGACTTGTCGATACTTCGAAACATCCCAAAACATACACTCTTCAAAACCATTTACATCGGTATAGCGTGTACCTCTATCCCTCAAACTCATCGTTTCGGCAAGAAAGCGGCGATAACCCTCTGTAAGCGAACGAGTAGAGTGATTGAAGTCCTGTCCTTGAACCTTCACCACCACGTCACCCGGCAGGATGCCTGCCAGCGCCGCTGGCGAACCGGCATCGACCGACACCACCGTCTTAAGGTCGTCCATATTGTACCCGACACCCGTGTAATTGTACTTGAGATGCTTCACTTGGTACGCGGCAAACGTTGGATTTCCAGGGTAAGGAAACTTCAGCAACATCAAGGGGAGGTTTAACTCGAGGTAGTCGAGCAGCGTGTAACGCCCGCTCACCCGCTCTTTCACTTCACTTTCCCAGATTAACGTCGACTCACCGACTTCCATGAATTTCCGGTCATAAAAGCGGTAACCAAACTCCAGGTCGTAGGCAATATCATCTACCCGTACCGGTTCTGATGGATCATAGACAGGTACCCAAACGGCTCGACGATTTCTCATGTCGTACCTCCATACCGGTTGGTAACTACCATAAGTGGGGGAATCGACCTTGAACATCGGGTTACTTTCAAAGCCGTAATAGGTCTGGATAATAAAATCGGGGTCCTCGGTGTTGTAGGTAAGCCCCATGGCCGTGAGCGAACGAATAAAGATCGCGTTTACGCGCTCGTCGATGGCTCGTGTCGCCTCATTGACCGGGGCGAACGCGAACGAACGGTAGTTGTGAAACAGCGCTGCCTCGTTGGCCTTGGTGGTCACGGGCATAATAAAACGGCGATCCTGCACATCCTCCAAGCTATAAAATGCGAAGACCGGTGCCAACTGCGCCTCACTGATGGCATTCGGGTGGCGGCAATCCTTGGCTAGACGAATCTCTTTAAACGAGTGTTCGAAGTTGCGAATCGCGATGGTCATCTCGGCATCTTCCAGGTTAAACCATGAAGCAATCGTTTCAAAGGACTGCTGGTAGGTGCCGTTTTTGTTGACGGACAAGATGATGTCGTTCAGCTTTAAACCAGCACGTTCTGCCGGAGAGCCGGGCGTGACATCCACGATAACCGGCTCCTTGTAGCCCCAGTTTTTACTCTCGCTTATCTCGAAAGCAAACCCCAGTTGACAGGTGACAGCATTTTTTTGCGCCGCTACCTTCCCCACGATAAATAGGCTCCCGATAAAAAAGAGAATAGCAATCCCTAGCGTTCGTTTCATCATATGGCATCTTTTTTTGACGATTACAAAGATATACTTTTTTTTCAATACCACAATTTCCTTATCTTTGTCGACTACGGTAACGAGTA
The DNA here is from genome assembly GCA_012838585.1 of Bacteroidales bacterium. GTDB lineage: Bacteria > Bacteroidota > Bacteroidia > Bacteroidales > Dysgonomonadaceae > Proteiniphilum. The sequence goes on along the minus strand of DUPB01000213.1, from coordinate 7,621 downwards.
TTCATCAATCTACCTGAAATGTTAGGCATCATCAAAAACGACCCTTGGCTAACGCCCTTCAAGAAAGCGATTGAAGGGCGACACGAGTACTACCTGAAACGGTTGTCCCACCTCACGCGCGATGGTAAGATAACGCTCTCCGATTTCGCCACGGGGTACCTCTATTACGGGCTGCATAAGACACCCGACGGGTGGGTACTAAGGGAGTGGGCACCCAACGCCACCGATATATTCCTGATAGGCACATTCAATGATTGGCAACGGTTGGAAGCGTATCGCTTCAATCAGTTGGAGAATGGCGTCTGGGAGATAAATGTCCCGCTCAACAAGATGCGCCACGGTGACCTGTACAAGCTGCACGTCTCCTGGAAAGGAGGTTCCGGGGAACGGATCCCAGCATGGTGCCGGCGCGTGGTGCAAGACGAGCAGACCAAGATTTTTAGCGCGCAGGTGTGGGAGCCAGAAGAACGGTACCGCTTTAAGCACCTGGATTTTAAAGCCGACACCTCCCCCCTGCTCATATACGAAACGCACGTGGGAATGGCCACAGAAGAGGAGCGCGTTGGAACGTATAACGAGTTCAGGGAAAACGTGTTGCCCCGCGTAAAGAAAAACGGCTATAACGCGATCCAGGTGATGGCCATCCAGGAGCACCCCTACTACGGCTCATTTGGCTACCACGTGTCAAGTTTCTTTGCCCCCTCATCGCGCTGTGGCACACCTGAGGAGCTGAAAGCACTGATTGATACAGCCCACGAGATGGGGATTGCCGTCATCATGGACATCGTCCACTCGCACGCTGTGAAAAATGAAATCGAGGGTATCGCGTGTATTGATGGTACGCCTGACCTATACTTCCACAGCGACCCGGCACGACGCTACCATAGCGCGTGGGATTCGCTCTGCTTTGACTACGGGAAAGACGAGGTGCTGCACTTCTTGCTCTCAAACTGCAAGTATTGGCTGGAGGAGTTCAAGTTCGATGGGTTCCGCTTCGATGGAGTCACCTCGATGATATACTACAATCACGGGCTGGGACAGGCCTTTACCGAGTATGGCGACTACTACGACGGGGGGCAAGATGGGGACGCCATTTGCTACCTCACGCTGGCGAACCAGCTGATTCACGAGGTTAACCCCCACGCGGTCACCATCGCCGAAGAGGTGAGCGGGATGCCCGGCCTCGCGCTGGACATCGAATCGGGCGGGTATGGGTTCGATTACCGCATGGCGATGAATATACCCGACTTCTGGATCAAGATCATCAAGGAACAACGGGACGAGGAGTGGTCCACCTCCGCCATCTGGTGGGAGACCACCAACCGCCGGGCTGACGAAAAAACGATCTCCTACGCCGAGAGCCATGATCAGGCGTTGGTGGGCGACAAAACCATCATCTTCCGACTTATCGACGCTGATATGTACTGGCACATGTCGAAGTTGATGGAGAGCACCCTCACGGTAGACCGCGGTATCGCGCTGCACAAGATGATCAGGCTGGTCACCGCTACCACCATCAACGGGGGGTACCTCACCTTCATGGGCAACGAGTTTGGTCACCCCGAGTGGATCGATTTTCCCCGGGAGGGGAACAACTGGTCGTACAAGTACGCGCGGCGTCAATGGAGCCTGGTAGAGGATAGCAACCTGAAGTACCACTACCTGGGGGATTTCGACCGGGCGATGATCACATTAATGTGTTCGGTACCCGATTTTCAAGCCACCCCCCTTGTAAAGGCGTGGGACAAGGAGGACGACAACATCCTCGCGTATCTTCGCAAAGACCTCCTTTTCGTCTACAACTTTCACCCCAAGAAATCCTACAGCGATTACGGCATCCTGGTGCCTGAAGGGGAGTACGAGATGGTACTCGACACCGACGACAAGGCCTTCGGGGGCTTCGGCCGTAATGATGCATCGGTGCAGCACTTTACCCACTACGACGCGCTCTACGCGAAAGAGGATAAGGGGTGGCTTAAGCTATACCTGCCGGCACGAACGGCCATCGTGTTAAGAAAAAAATCGTGATGATCAAAAAGTCTAATATATGACGACAAAGGGTGAGACATTGTACCCGTTAAAGTTCCAGCCTATGCTGAAACCGGTTATTTGGGGAGGATCGGCCATCAGCCGCTTTAAGAACATCCAACCCGTACAGGAAGGCATTGGTGAGAGCTGGGAGGTTTCCGGCATGAAGGGAGAAGCGTCCGTGGTATCGAACGGATACCTCAAGGGCAAATCGTTAGAGGAGCTAATCATTGAACACCAGGGTTCCCTGTTGGGCGAAAGTATACACAAGCGATTTGAGGAAACCTTCCCCTTGCTAATCAAGCTTATAGACGCCCAGGAGGCGCTATCGATCCAGGTACACCCGGACGATAAGTTGGCGAAAGAGCGCCACGACTCGTTCGGGAAAACCGAGATGTGGTACGTGATACGGGCAACCCCGGGAGCTTATCTCTACTCGGGGTTTAAGCACTCCATAACTCCCGAGGAATACGTGGAAAAAGTGAACGACAACACCTTAACCGATGCCCTTCAACGGTATGAAGTGAAAGAGGGTGATGTTTTCTTTCTTCCCGCCGGGAGGGTGCACGCGATAGGTGCGGGCTGCTTTATGGCCGAGATACAACAGACCTCCAATATCACCTACCGGATTTTCGACTACAACCGGAAGGATGCGGCGGGAAAAACCCGTGAACTGCATACCGATTTAGCCAAGGACGCGATCGACTTCAGGGTGTACAATTCGTACCAAACGCACTACATCAGGGGAATGAACCAATCGGTAGAGCTGGTTACCTCTCCTTTTTTCACCACAAGCCTGCTAGAGCTTGACGAGTCCATAACGTGCGATTACAGGAACATCGACTCGTTCATCGTCTATATCTGCGTGAAGGGAAGCGCCACTTTAAAGGATGACAGGGGATACACTGTCGAAGCCACACGTGGGGAGTCAATACTTATCCCCGCAAATAGACAATGGATGGAGATCATGCCAGACGGGCACTGTACGCTACTCGAAACTCGCCCTTAATAGATTCATGGACACACGATAAAGAGAGGTCTGAAAATAGAGCGCAAATGAGCCTATGAAAGAATGAGAGGTATACTATTAGTCAATATTGGTAGCCCCGCGAGTTGCCACAAGGCCGATGTGAAAACATTTATCGGCGATATCCTGTCTGACCCGCTTGTAACAGGCAAGACGGAGTGGTGGTCGAAGTTTTTAGCGAGAAACATCATCGCCCCACTTTCCGCGACCGGCGTCGCCAAGAAATACCAACAACTGTGGCGAAGTGAAAAGCCACTTACTTTACCCCTACATTACCACACCAGGAGATTGGCTAAAGCGCTAGAGAAACTTAAAGGAGTCCCGGTAGAAATGGCCACACGGTACGGAGAACCCAATTTCACCTCGGCCGTGAAGGAACTGGAGCGAAAATGCCCCTTACTCCACGAGGTAATCGTGTTCCCACTCTACCCCCATTACGCTCAAGCCACCACGCGAACGACCATCGAAGAGATAGGACGTTTATTTTACAGCCGTCCCCACTCGTTCCGCCTCAAATTCGTAGCCCCCTATTACGACCACCCAGCATTTATCCATGCGCTAGCAACCCAGGCCACTCCTTACCTGAAGGAGATCGATCGACTTGTTTTCAGCTACCACAGCCTACCCGTGACACAAGTGGAAGCAGCCTGGAAGAAAGGGAAGGAGTATGACTACGTGTACCAGGTGAAGGAGACGGCCCGTCTCCTGTGCGAAAAAGCGGGATTCGATGCCAAGAAGGCACTGCTCTTTTATTCGTCGCAGCGGGGAAAGCATTGGTTGAAACCTTTTCTTAACACCGATATAGGTGATCTACCGGGTTTGGGGTGGAAAAGGGTCGCCGTGATGGCTCCCGGGTTCCCGGTCGATAACCTGGAAACGCTCTACGATGTGAACATCGAGGCGAGGGAGCTCTTTATGAACGCGGGGGGTGAGAAATTCTCGTTTATCCCCTCGCTAAACGATAGCACGGAGTGGGTGGAAGCGATTTGGGAGATAGTAAACTCCTGAATTCGACGTGTAAATTTTTAGTGGACGAGGCGCATATCCCGCGACATACGGCTCCCGTTATAACGATGCGTTTATCGCTTTAAGATCCACGCGTCAGAATAGTTCGGGTATTGAGCGTGTACCTCTTTCAGGTAGACCTTGGCGGCAGCCTCATCGGAAAACGATGCCACGTATACATCTATGCGACCAGCACGCTCCATCCAGCCGATATTGGTGAACCCGTTTTCGGTCAGCTCATCCGTCATTTTTTGTGCTGTCTGGGTACGACTAAACACCCCCAGGATAATGTAGTACTTAGGCGCATCTTCGCTAACAGAGTGGCTCCCCTCCCCTGCCATCGTGGTGGCCGGTTCAATCTGCCCGGGGGCGATATCGGCAGACAAACCGGTTTCTGCCGATGACACGGATTCAGCAACCGGGAGAATATCAGCAGCTGGGACAACTTCATCTTGTGAGGTAGTTTCAACCGATGCAGCACTTTCAACAGTCGGTGCAGCTTCAATCGACGAAGCCGTTCCTGCCGATGGAGCGACCTCCTCGGCCGTGGTTTCCAACTGCGCCCCATCTAATTCGGCCACCGGGCGTTGCACGGTGGTCGGCTTACCCCAAAACCACTCCGTTTCGGACAACATCCGGGCGGAATGTCGTCCCACGCTACTGTCACCAACCGGAAAGAACAGTAGCATAACCGCGATAACGGCCACGGCCGCCGCGCTTATGCTCGCGATACGGACTCTTTTGGGCCGCTCCTCGGATCTTGTCTCGAGACATAAGGGCACCACCTTGATCGCTGGACTGACTTCCTCACTCACTGCCAAGGGCTTCAACGCAACCTTAGACAAGCCAAAGAAAGCGGGCCGGTAAAAGGTTGTTGGGGTGTAGACGATGCGCTTGTCTTCGTGCATCGTGAACGAGCCCAGTGGTCCCAACTCGACTTCACGGTAATCATACAACCGGTGCTTGAGGTCACGCACCCCATTTTGGATCTCCAAGGTGGCCGAATCGAAGGTGAGCCGGTATGTTTTCATGTAGGATTGCGCCATCAACCCGTCGTTATAGGTAAGGTCACGGTTAAAAACCAGCTCGCAGGCAGGTGGTAGGATAGCCCCCCCCTCCCCTTCCCTGGAATGGACGGCGTTCACCACGAAACCACCAAAATCGGGGATAATCACGCAATTATGGTGATGCAACAGGAACTCGATATGAGACACAAGCCGATTCATACGACAAAGATAAAAAAAATGTGAAGAACTCGGCAGCAAAAAGGAAAAAAAATATTACCGCTGCACCTTGTCGCCCCAAGGGAGCTGACGTTTTCACCCGATACGCCGTCTCGGATACGGAGGAGTTATTACCGCTTCACCTTATCGGGATTACGGGATATGTAATCTTTCCAACTTTTGTAAGGTTTCTCTCCCCTTCCTATATCCGACTGGTAAAAGTGACAAAGGGCGGCCGCCAAGCCATCTGTAGCGTCTAGCTGGGGCAACATGTTCTCATCGGGTATATTCAATATCTTTTGCAACATGTAGGCCACTTGTTCTTTCGCGGCACGGCCATTCCCGGTAATCGCCATCTTTATCTTTAACGGGGCGTACTCGAAGATAGGAACATCGCGTGAGATAGCGGCCGCCATGGCTACCCCCTGCGCCCTTCCCAACTTGAGCATGCTTTGCACGTTCTTACCGTAAAAGGGTGCCTCAATGGCCAGCTCATCGGGCAGGTACTCCTCGATAAGCCCTACCACGCGTGCGTAAATCTTGGCCAACTTCAGGTAGTGATCATCGTACTTCCCTAACTGCATCACACCCATCGCCTCCATCGAAGGCTTGTTGTCGAGCACCCGTAAAATCCCGTACCCCATGACCGTGGTACCGGGGTCAATGCCCATGATGACTCGCTCTTTCTGCACGCTTCCTTTCAGCATAAATCCTCTTTAATCGTATGGCGAGTAAGACATCCAGTCAATCTCCACCTCGTAGGGATAAAGCGGCTTCTCAATGGAGTTTGGCCGGGTCACTACCGACCAGTAAGGCGTATGCCAGTAATTCAACCGGTAGCGCGTGGGGTTTGTCGGAATACCGGTAAAATGGGGGGTAGAACCTGAATAGTCCCATAATATCACCCGCTTACCCGTTGTTGGGTGAAGCATCCACCACACCAGCCGATCGGGATACCAATCGAAACCGTAGGTATAAAACCTGGCGGAGGCGTTGTAGTTTTCAATGGCTTCAATGGTTTCCGGCTGACTTTGCAATCCGTTAAGCGGTTCATCCTTACTGGCAGTAGCCGCTGATCTATAGGAGGTGTCGTATATAATCCCTTTAGCCATGTTGATGGTTCTGCCAATCCTCTGCAGGTTCTCCTCGGTACCCGTCCAGGCACCAACGTAAATAATTTCTGGGTCGGCCAGCAACCATTCAAAATCTATTTCGCTTAACCCGAGAAATTCATCCATGTGGTAGGTGAAATAGCCGACCACCGCACCCACGTCGGGCTGTACCTTTGTAATATCCGGGATTCTCAACCGTGAAGAATAGGAACCAAAATGGGTGAATTTTTTCGATATTATCTCCGGTCCGCGTCCGGGACCGACGGGATCCTCGGGGTCAAACCTGTAGATCATCACTTTTGTCCCCTTCTCCGATAAAGAAACACTTCCGGGGAAATACCTGAAATCCTCTTCTTCCGCTCGATTGTCGCGTCGCTGAATGAAGTAGTCGGAAGTTGGCTCATCGAAATTCTCTATAAACTTCTCGTGGAACTCAACGTTCTCAAACGGTTTTGTCTGGGGCTGGGTATGCTGACAACCGATTAATAACACGATCGCGGGTAAGACGAGTAAACAGCGCTTGCTTATCATAAGAAGATTATAAAACAGCATTAACTGGAAATCCCCACCTCACCTACCCCGTTAAAAAAGTATCGTGATGAGGTATTCTCAGGTTTGCATTTTTCCTATAAGATTCTGTTGCAAATATAAACAAAATAGCTATCTTTGCAGCGTGAAAATCCAACGGGTTCATATTTTCGGGGGATTAGCTCAGTTGGCTAGAGCGTTTGACTGGCAGTCAAAAGGTCATCGGTTCGATTCCGATATTCTCCACGTTAATAACTGATTATCTGCCCGTTATAAAAAGATGGGTACAAAAAAGGTAGCTTTAAACGGCTACCTTTTTTTATGGAGGTTATTTTTGTGATATTAAAAGAATTATGATATTTTTGTTGAATGTAAAACACTCGTGAACGCCTATTGATTCGGGTATGTTCTATGAACTATTTCGTTAAGCCAAACGAGCAGATGACAAATCCATTTGGACTATGCCGTGGCGAGAAATAGTCTAACTTTTGTGAACTATTTCGTTAAGCCAAACGAGCAGAGAACAAGTTCACTTGGACTATGCCGTGGCGAGAAATAGTCTAACTTTAGTGAACTATTTCGTTAAGCCAAACGAGCAGAGGACAAGTTCACTTGGACTATGCCGTGGCGAGAAATAGTCTAACTTTAGTGAATGTTTTTTAATAAGGGTGTTTTTTAATAAGGGGTGTTGCAAAATG
>DUPB01000212.1 GCA_012838585.1 Bacteroidales bacterium | reverse complement strand
TTTTTTTCCTTGTTCAATATAAGTTCATATCTTTGTAGTATTACAGTTGATAGTGACACTTGTATGAAACAGGAAACAGGACATCAAAACCTCATTAAAGAGGTGCTAAAAGAAAAAGGGATTACCCAAACGTGGCTTGCCAAACAACTTGGCTTAAGCTTTAGCATGACTAACGCGTACGTTTGTAACCGTAAGCAACCTAATCTTGCCATTGTCTTCAAGGTGGCTGATATACTTAACGTCTCCCCGAAAGATTTAGTAGAGTGATATGTTAGCGCCGTTTTTGATAGATATAGAAAAGGAATTACTGCCAGTAAGCTTGTTGGAAATTTTGCTTACCGACCGCACTACCGGAAATAATATCTTTTGGGCTACCTCGGACTATGAACACTTAGGGGAAGGGTTCTCTTTTGGTGATACCATTACTTTAAAACAGGTTACTGGGGAAAACAGGGATGTGGTTATACCTCGTGTTCTAAAGTCAAAAGAGGAGAAGAAAACCCGTACTCAAAATATGGCGGAAATATTCACGCCTACATGGGTTTGTAACGAACAATGCAATGCATTTGATGAATCACTTACAGGCGTGACAAACTTATTTAATACTCCCACTTTTGTTGACAATAAGCACGATTGGATACCGAGAGCTGGTAAAATCCCTTTGCCAGAGGAGGTTACGTGGCAAGAATATATATCTCAAAATTGCCTTGAAATAACATGTGGAGAAGCCCCTTACCTGGTAAGTCGTTACGATACAACGACGGGAGAAAGCATTCCTATCTACAAACGAATCGGACTTCTTGATAGAAAGTTGAGAATTATCAACGAGAACACAACTACTTTCAATGAGTGGTACTCATCTGTTATACTAGCATATAAATGTACTTATGGCTATGAGTGGCAGGGGGATAATATTTTGCTTGCACGAGAGAATCTACTGTCCACGTTCATTGATTATTACAGAGATAGGTGGGAAAAGCTGCCGTTGGAAGACAAAATCGCGGAAGTGGCTACCATTGTATCTTGGAATATCTTTCAAATGGATGGTTTAAAAATGGTGCTTCCTATGACTTGCCATGATAGGGTTCTCGTTAAAAGAGAAATATTTGAAGACAAGGAGATCGTTTTGCCTTGTGAAGGATGCAATGATAATAAAATCCATCGCCACAATGGCATTTACGCGGTTATTATGGATTGGAAAGCTGGAGAGCCGATAGAGTTTCGTTCATTATACCCCGAGACATTGTAACTTATGAAAGATATCTCAATATTAGACGAAATAATTATTGGTCGTGTTGAACCCCACATCTACGCTTTTACAACGGAGACTTATCCTAATTACTTAAAGGTAGGCGATACATATCGTCCTGTTGGGATACGTTTGCAAGAGTGGAGAAGATATTTCCCCGACTTACAATTCCAGGTTAATAAGGTTGCGAAGGTGGACGAGGATACCTATTTTAGGGATCACGCGGTACATCATTACTTGGAAACTTTAGGGAAAAAGAGGTTAGAACCCTTAGAGGCAAAGAAACTGAAAAGTCACTATTCAAGGGAATTTTTCAAGGATACGGATAATAAGCATGTTGAAGAGGCGATAAAGGATATTCAAGAATCGCATGAGCAGAATAGTGGAAAATATGCTTTTTACGCGTTCCAGGATAGTCGTATTCCCCTTGAGCATACGTATAAACGTACAGAAAAATACGAGCCAAGACCCAATCAAGCAGAGACGATTCACCGTTTCAAAAATGCTTTAAAGGCCGGACGAACCAATCTCCTGATGTATGCTGTCATGAGATTTGGAAAGAGCTTTACCTCCATGTGTTGTGCCGTGGAAATGAAGGCTAACCTCGTGCTTATCGTTTCTGCCAAGGCAGATGTGAAACAAGAGTGGAAAAAAACGGTTGAGAGTCATGTTAAGTTTGCTGACTACTGTTTTATGGATAGCAGCGTCCTCTTAGAACGTGAAGATGTCTTGAAAGAAACCTTGAGAAAGGGAAAAGCGGTTGTTTTCCTCACCCTGCAAGACCTGATGGGAGAGGAGATAAAGAGGAAGCATCGAGAAATCTTTGAAGAAGAAATAGACCTTCTATTAATAGACGAAACTCACTATGGAGCTCGTGCAAAAGAATATGGACGAGTGCTAAACTTATCCCCAAGCGCTCTTAAAAGGGAACTCAAAGAGGCCGATAGTGCTGACCATTATGAAGAAAGCCAAGAACTAAAGCAGCTACGTGCTAAAGTACGCGTACATCTATCTGGCACACCCTACAGGATCTTGATGGGTAGCGAGTTTGAAGAAGAAGATATTATTGCCTTCTATCAATCCACGGATATCGTTCAAGAACAGGAAAAGTGGGATAAAGAGCATCTGTTGGATGATAACACCAAAGAGTGGGATAATCCCTATTACGGTTTTCCCCAGATGATTCGCTTTGCATTCCTCCCCAACCAAGCCTCTATCGATAAGATGGAGGCCCTAAAAAAAGAAGGAGCCTCTTTTGCCCTATCGGAACTTTTTAAACCTCACTCCATCAGTAAAAACAGGGAGGGACTACATAAGCAATTCATTCACGAAGAGGAGGTGCTAGGATTACTGCAAGCCATAGATGGCTCTAAAGAGGATGATAATATTTTGCCATTCCTCAATGTAGAACAGATACGAAAAGGAGAGATGTGTAGGCACATGGTGTTCGTTCTACCCTACAGGGCTTCATGTGATGCTATGGAGACGTTACTGAATAAGCATAAAGGGGATTTCTGCCACCTTAACGAATATAAAGTGATCAACATAGCAGGTGTTCATAACGAAAGGATTTACAAGAACACTTGTGATGTTAAAGCCAAAATAAAGAAGTGTGAGCAAGAAGGAGAGAAAACGATTACCCTTACGGTCAATCGGATGCTAACAGGTAGCACCGTGAAGGAATGGGATACTATGGTTTTTTTAAAGGAGTGCGCTTCTCCCCAAGAGTACGATCAAGCTATTTTCCGACTACAAAACCAATATATTCGTACCTTGTCTGATGAACATGGTGATGTTATCAGGTATAATATGAAGCCACAGACTCTCTTGGTGGACTTCGACCCGAACAGGATGTTTGTTCTTCAAGAGCAGAAGCAAATATACAATGTGAATGCTGAAGAGCATGGCAATAGCCGATTGGAGGAAAGAGTCGCGGAAGAGTTACGTGTATCACCAATTATAACGGTAAAGGAGTCCGGACTTCAAAAAGTCAGCGCTACAGACATAATGGATGCCGTACGCAGATACTCAAATGAAAGAAGCGTGCTTGATGAAGCGAATGATATACCTATAGACCGTTTGTTACTTGATATTGAGCAGGTAAGGCAGGCGATAGCTCATCTTTCGCCAATTGACAGTAGAAAAGGATTGGATATTAGGCCTGTTGAAGGTGAAGAGATTGATTTGCCAATAGAATTTGACGAATTAAAGATTCAGGAGATACCGGAGAAAGAAAAATCTTCAGGGGATGCTCTACTTCTCGAAGAGGCAAATGAAAATTTAGACAAAAAGCTCGCGACTTTTTACGCGCAAATTCTATTCTTCGCGCTTCTGACAGAAAGTAACGTGAAGTCCCTTGAGGAAGTCATCGCGGCTATAAGCTACTCTGACGAGAATAAAAGGATTGCCCAAAACGTAGGGTTGCTCGAAGATATGCTAAGGATTATCCAAGAAAAGAGCAATCCTTTTATATTAAGTGCATTAGATTATAAGATACAGAATGTAAATTCACTTGTAAGAGATGAAAGTTTAACGCCGGAAGAGAGGGTTGAAGTAGCCATGACGAAATTCGGTCGCCTCTCCTCCTCTGAAATTGTTACACCTCAACCTATCGCGAGAGAAATGATAGATGCTCTGCCTAATGGAGCAGTAACCTCTACTTCCAAGGTGTTGGACATTGCATCTAAACAAGGCGAGTTCGTTCGTGCGCTTTATGCTAAATATGGGGCAAACGTTGGAAGAAAAGTGTATTCTATACCCACCTCAACTATTAGCTATGAATTCACACGAAAAGTATATAGGTTGCTAGAGCTACCGGAGGAGAATGTATTCTCCGACTTTACCTCCTACGACCTTATCAATAACGATATTAACACTGAAATAATGAAACAACTAAAGAGTATGAATTTTGATGTTGCCATTGGAAATCCACCTTATCACAAGACAGTTAAGGATACCAGTGATATCCCTGTTTATCACGAGTTTATTGACTTGTCTTCTATATTATCTCAAAAGATTTCACTGGTTACTCCAGCACGTTACCTATTTAATGCGGGGAAAACACCGAAGGCATGGAATAAAAAAGTGTTGAATGACGAACACATCAAAGTCCTTTTATATAATTCTAATAGTAGCGCAATCTTCCCAAACGTTGATATTAAGGGAGGGATAGCCGTTTTGTATCGAGACCAAAAAAAGGTTTTTGGAAAGATAGGTCACTTCTCGGCGTTTCCTCAACTAAATAGTATATATACCAAGACTAGAGGGGCAGAGCAATTCCGTTCTATCACCGAAATTTTTTACCCACAAACCAAGTTCATTTTAGACAATCTGTATAGCAAGATGCCTCATCTTAGAGAAAAGATTGGGAGTAGTGGACTTGAAAGACGACTCACTTCATCAATATTTAATTTAAGCGAGATTTTTTCAAAACAACAACAAAACCCTACTCAAATACAAATTTTAGGTTTACAGAACGGGAATAGAGAATATCGTTGGATTGACAAAATATTTGTTGAGCAGGGTGACAACCTTGATAAATATAAAGTAATTATTCCTAAGAGTAATGGAACTGGAGCGCTTGGTGAAATATTATCAACACCCATAGTTGGTGGCCCTTTAATTGGGGTTACTCAGACGTTCATCATGTTTGGAGCGTTTGATACATCTGATGAAGCTGAAGCCTGTCTTAAATATATTAAAAGTAAGTTCGTGCGAACCCTTTTAGGCATCCTTAAAGTAACTCAAGATAATCCCAGAAGTACGTGGAGGTTTGTTCCTCTTCAGAATTTCACCAAAGAATCAGATATTGATTGGACAAAATCCGTAAAAGAAATAGATCAGCAACTCTATACAAAATATAATCTATCCCAAGAGGAAATCGAGTTTATTGAGCGAATGATTAAACCTATGGAATAAGAGATTTAGATAATAGAGGTAAACTTCAAGAAAAAATGGTGTAAACAATGAATATAGGGAAAGCCGAGTTCGTGGTTAGTAACACGGACTACCGGAAATGTCCCGCGGATGGGCGGCCCGAATACGCGTTTATCGGGCGCTCCAACGTGGGTAAATCGTCGCTCATCAATATGCTGACGAACCGAAAGGGGTTGGCCATGACCTCTTCCAAGCCGGGGAAAACCTGGTTGATCAACCACTTTTTGATTAACGATGAGTGGTACCTGGTGGACCTGCCGGGCTATGGCTACGCGCGCCGTGGCAAGGGGGAGAGGGAGAAGATCGAGCAGATGATCAGGGCCTATATCTTGCATCGTCCGGCAATGACCTGCCTGTTCGTGCTGTTGGACTCCCGCCACGAGGCGATGGCGATAGACCTGGAGTTTATGGCGTGGTTAGGCGAGAACGGTGTTCCGTTCGCCATCGTATTCACCAAAGCCGATAAGCTGGGCATTAACCGCGTACAAGCCAATGTGGACGCGTATAAGGAGAAACTATTGGAGAGCTGGGAGGAGCTGCCCCCCATTTTCATCACCTCCTCCACGAAAAAAGAGGGTAGGGAAGAGTTGCTGCAATACATCAAGGAGATTAACGCGTCGTTGTAAGGGCTGTTGCGCTGTTGGTGAAGGTGGCCATTGCGCTGTGTAGCGTTGTTTTTATGCTTGCGGAGTGCGCTAACGCTGTCCAACGGTGCCGCCCATGATGTCGAGCAGCTCGTTGGTGATGGCCTGCTGCCGCATCTTGTTGAACTCTAATCTGAGCTCTTCGATCAGTTCATCGGCGTTGTCGGTGGCGATCTGCATGGCAGTCACACGTGCCGCGTGTTCCGAGGTCACGGAGTCAACATGGGCCGTGTGCAGCTTGAGTTGGAGCATTTTGGGAACCAGTTGTTCCAGCAAGGTCTGTTTGTCGGGTTCCAGAATGTAGTCCAGCTCGTTGGCACTTTTGTTTGTGGCGGCCTCCTCCAGGTCGCTGAAGTCAATGGGAAGAAGGATTTCCTGCCTTAACACCTGCGAACGGGTACTTCGGAAATGGTGGTAGATAAGCTCCACCCGGTCTACCTCCCCACCCATGAAAAGGCCCATAAGGGATTGAGCGATGTAGCGTGCGTTGGCGTAGGAAGGTTTTTCTGCATGTTCCAGGAAGTCGTCACGAACCGTTATCCCCCTTTTTCGTGCCCCTTTTAGAACCTTTTCCCCCACGGCGTAGAGGAGGATGTTCTCGTTACCCAGGGATTGATACCGGGTAAAAGTTTCCAAGACCATCTCGGTCACATTATCGTTAAAACGGCCCACGAGCCCGCTATTGGACGAGAAGGCCACGATGGCTACCCGTTTCACGGGACGTTCTGCCATGAAGGGGGAGGTTTCAGCCTGCCCCTCCTCATTTATCAAGAGGGGCTGCACGATCTGTCGCAAGGCTTGGGTGTAGGGGCGCAGGTTCAACAGTACCCGTTCGGCTTTTTTCTGCTTGGCCGATGAGACCATCATCATGGCCGACGTGATCTTTCGGGTGGATTGAACCGACTGTAGCCTACCTTTTATCTCTTTTAGCCTTGACATCGCTAGTTATCGTTTCATGGTGAATATGGTATCGTGCGCTACCTTTTCGATGATCTCACCGATCTGGTCGCTCATCTCACCCCTTTCCAACGGGTCAAGTACATCCTCACGGTGACCGGCCTCCAGCGCGTTGAGGAACTCTTTCTCAAAGCGAGTTACCTGGTCGAGGGGCACCTCTGTCAACAGCCCGTGGGTACCGCAATAGAGGACGGCTATCTGGTGTTCCAGGCGCATGGGACTGTTCACGGGCTGCACCAGCAACTGTTCGTTTTTGGCTCCCTTATCAATCGTCATCGCCGTGACGGGGTCCATATCCCCGCCAAACTTGGTGAACGCGGCCAACTCCTCGTACTGTGCCTGGTCGATCTTCAACGTACCGGCCACCTTTTTCATGGCCTTCACCTGCGCGTTACCCCCCACGCGGGAGACGGAGATACCCACGTTGATCGCGGGACGGATACCGCGGTTAAAAAGGTCGTTCTCGAGGAAGATCTGCCCGTCGGTGATGGAGATCACGTTGGTGGGGATGTACGCGGAAACGTCGCCGGCCTGCGTCTCGATGATGGGCAGTGCAGTCAGCGAACCGCCTCCCTTGACCCTCCCCTTAAGGCTTGGGGGAAGGTCGTTCATGTTCACGGCTACCTCTTCTTGGGAGATAATGCGTGCCGCCCTCTCCAACAGACGGGAGTGGAGGTAGAAGATGTCGCCGGGATAGGCTTCGCGACCGGAGGGGCGGCGAAGAACGAGCGACACTTCGCGGTAGGCCACCGCCTGCTTCGAAAGGTCGTCGTACACCACCAGCGCGTCGCGGCCCGTGTCGCGGAAGTACTCGCCAATGGCCGCGCCGGCAAACGGTGCGATGTAGCGCATGGCTGCCGAGTCGGACCCGCTGGCCGAGACAATCACGGTATAGTCCATGGCGCCCTTCTCGGTGAGGGTCTTCACGATGGAGGCCACCGATGAGCCCTTTTGCCCGATGGCCACGTAGATGCAGTAAACCGGGTTGCCCTTCTCGAAGTTTTCACGTTGGTTGATGATGGTATCGATGGCAATACTGGTCTTGCCGGTCTGCCGGTCGCCAATAATCAGCTCCCGCTGTCCCCGGCCAATGGGGATCATGGCGTCAATCGCCTTCAGCCCCGTCTGCAGGGGGGTGTTCACCGGTTGGCGGAATACCACGCCCGGCGCTTTTCGCTCGAGGGGCATCTCCACCTTTTCGCCCTTCACCGGCCCTTTCCCGTCCAGGGGTTCGCCGGTGGGGGTAATCACGCGACCCAGCATACCTTCGCCCACGAACAGCGAGGCTACACGCCCCGTGCGCTTCACGGTATAGCCCTCCTTGATCTCGCTGGATGGCCCCAGCAAGATGGCACCCACGTTGTCCTCCTCGAGGTTCATCACGATGGCATGCATGCCGTTATCGAACTCCAGCAGTTCACTTGCCTCGGCGTTATGTAGGCCAAAGACCCGAATCACGCCATCACTGACGCTGACCACCACGCCTGTCTCCTCGAATTGCACGCGGTTATCAATCCCCTTTAGTTGCATGCGCAACATCTCGGATACTTCGCTTATCTTAATTGCCTTATCTGCCATAACTTCCTTTCTTAATGCTTGTTTTTCATTGTTTTAGCGACTGCCTGACCCGCTCGAGTTCGCCGCTCACGCTCGCGTCCCAGCGGTAATCGTCTAAGTTGAGGATGAACCCGCCAATAATGTCAGGATCCACCACGGCCTCTATCTCCAGGGTGTTGTCTATCAATTGGTGAATTTTCTCCGTGAGCCGCTTTTGGGTCTCCTCTTCGATGGGTACCGCCGTGATCAGCTTGCCCGCCTGGATACGGAAACGCTTGCGGTAGAGGTCGATAAAGCGTTGGGTGATGAATTGCAGCTGATTCTCCCTCTCATTTTCAAGGATGAGCCCGATCATCTTGTCAAGCGACGTGGGTAGTTCCCCACCGCAAGCGGTAGCGATAATCTTTTTTTTCTCCTTTGCCGGTATAGAGGGGTTCTGCACGGCCCCTTTCAACTCCGGTACTTTAAAGAACATATGGGCCAGCAGCTTCATCCTGGCGTATACTTGCTCCTGCTCTCCCAGCTCTATGGCAAAGTCCAGGAGGGCGTTCGCGTAACGTGTGGATACCAGCCCGCTGTTCATACCTTTTCCTACGATTTCGACAGATCAATCTCATCTAAGAGACGCTCGATCAAGCGCGTTTGTTCTTGACCGGTGCTTAGCTTTTCGCGCAGGATTTTCCCCGAGAGTTCCAGCGATATCTCGGCGACCTCATCCCGAATTTGCCGGAGCGCCTCCTCTTTTTCAGCGCCAATCTGCTCGCGTGCGGCGGTTATGACCTTTTCTGCCTCCTGGCGAGCATCTTCCCGGGCTTGCTTGATCAGCTTCTCTCTCAGCTTCTCGGTTTCCCTCATCATGGCGGCTTGTTGCTCCCTGGTGGCCGCCATCATCTCCTCACCCGCTTTCTTCACGTTGGCCAGCTCTTCACGTGCCTCCCGTGCGGCTTGGAGCGACTCGTCGATCCAGTCCGCGCGTTTTTCTACCGAACTCAAGATGGTCGGTAGGGCGAACTTGATCAGCACGAACAGCACCACGCCGAACGCGATGAGCATCCAGAAAACGAGTCCTGGTTCGGGTGTAAGCAACGACATACCTTATAGAATAAATCCACACACCACGATGGCAAACAAAGCGACCCCCTCGATAAGGGCGGCCGCGATGATCATCGATGTACGGATGTCTGAGCTGGCCTCGGGTTGACGGGCGATACCTTCAACGGCCGATTTACCAATTCCTCCAATTCCAATGCCGGCCCCTATCACGGCGAGCCCAGTGCCTAAAGCTGCCCCGAATACCCCAAGGCCTGCTTGGGTCGCGGCTTGTAACAACACGGTAAGTAATGTCATGATCCTTCTCTTAAATGGTTATGTTTTCCTGTTTATTGTTGCAATCCTTCTACGATTTGAGTCGCGGTAGCATCCTCCGGATTCAGTTCCAACACCTTCTTGGCGTACTCTATCGATTGGTTCTTGTCATCGTTGGAGTTGCTGGCATCGTACTGGTAGAGGTAGTATATCGCGAAGTAGCGGTAGGCCTCGACCAACCTGTCTTGGTTGTTGTCCTCACTATCCGCGACCAATATCTCGATCATCTTCTGGTAGTCGCTGTTGGCCAACCCTTTTGATAGGTCCAGGTCAAGCAGCGTGTTGGCGTTCGCACGCCTGTAGTACCCTTGGTAGCTCTCTGGGGCCAGCTCGATTACCTTGCCAAAGGCTTCCACGGCGTTCCCCGCGAATTGAGCCAGGCTATCGTTGAGTAGCCCGAGGTTGACCTCTACCGTTTCTTCTGCTTCAATAGCCTTTTTAGCTGCGTTGACTTTCCTGGCCAATTGCCCTGCCACTTGGTAATTGTAGATACCCAGTTGCATGTAATCGGCCGACTCGGTGCTTTGGGTGGCATCAATATATCCTTGATAAAACTCGATGGCTTCAATCGTCCGGTTTGCCCGGGCCAAAGTGGTCGCCACCTCTTTATAGATTGCCGTTTCTTCCGGGTTAACTTTCACCGCTCCCCTATACATTTCGATCGCCTGGTCAAAGGCTTCTACGGCCATGTAGGCCTCGGCCAACTTGGTGAAGTCGGTCAGTAACGGGGTAAACTCTTCATCATCACTCCTTAACTCGAAGAAATGTTCACCAGCCGCGATTGCCTCCTCGTAGTTCCCTAATTCGTTCTGCGTGTACATCATGAGACGGTTCATCACCGGGTGATCCGGTTCTTTTGCCAGGATATCACTCAGCGCTTTTAGCGCCTCCTCAAATTTGTCTGAAAAGTAGAGGCTCGCCGCGTAGTTGCGTTCATCCACGGGGCTTAACGGGCCTTTTTGGAGCAAGGTGCTGTACTCGTTGATGGCCAGTTCGTAGAAACCGGTCCGGTAATAGTTTCTGGCCAAGTACTTACTGATAAGTTCATTGCCCGGGTTGGCCTCCAAGCCCGCCTTTAAGGTGTTGGTCGCGGCGCTGGGTAGCACGGAGCTGTAGGCCAGTGAGTTTTTCACGTAGGCCACGGCGCAGTTAGGATCAAAGTTGATAGCCTGCTCGTATTGCGTGGCGGCTCCCCCCGTGTTCCCCTGTTTCTCCATCCAGTAACCCTCGAAGAGGTAGATGTAGGGATAGGTCTTATCCGCGCTTCGTGCCGATGATAAGGCGCCGGACGCGTCCTTGTGCATATCGTTATATCGATAAGCTTGCGCTACGGCTAAGAGTACAGGTGCTTTCTTCCTGTTTTTCTTGGCGAAGCCTTTCATGCTTTTTTTGAATTCGTCTGGATTGGATTTTAACGATAACTTGGTCGCCCCAATCTGGCAGAAAATCGCATCTTCGTCGGCAGAGATTCCTTTTTGGTAGTGGGCCATGGCTTCTTCGGTGTTCTCTTTTTGGAGTGCGATCTCACCAAGGTAGTAATACGCGATGTCCGGTTGTGAGGTCGCGGTTTGTTCAAACACCTTCTTTGCCTCGTCAAAGTCTTCCAGGAGGAGCAGCTCTAAGCCTTTATCCACCTGGCTCCATGCAGCCGGGATAAGCGCGATTAAAAACAGGGCGATTAGTACGTAATTTTTCTTCATGTCAGTGTGGGTTTTATGTTTACATTATTATATTATTGTCATTATTAGGACTATCTGTTTCAAAAAAAGTTTACTCCTCCGATATTTGCACCAATCGAACCGGCCGGTTGGATGGGAGCATGCCTGATTTCAAGATAATGCGTTGTCCCCGGTCTCCCGAGACGAAGTTGAAGAACCCCGAAGAGAGGCCACCCGGCGAATCGGTAATGATCATGTAGATGTCGCGGGTGAGCGGGTACCCCCTGGCAGGGAACTCCCTGGGGTCCTGCCGATGGGCCATCTCCAGCGCGAGCTGGTAGGGGTAAGGCTTGTAGCTGGTCAACGGGGTAGCTTCCGAAGCGCTGCTCATCGAGACCAGGTTGACATCCTCAATAAATCCATGCGACAGGCTGTCAGTGGGACTGGAAATCCAATTAAGTCCTACAAAACCGATGGCATTTTCGTGGGATGCCACGTATGCTATCACCTTGTCGTGAGAGACCAACTGGGTGATATCGACCAGCGCGCTGTCGGTGGACAGGGCCTTCACGTTGGCCCCGAAGGGGCGATGTTGGGTGATGGAATCTTGCATGTAACGAACCATACTGGAATTGGGCGTATCGAACATCACGGTAATCTCGTCGAGCGGAGATTTCGGGTTAAGCTGTTTCCAGCTATTTATTTCGCCCGTCAATATCTGTTGTAGTTGTTGGGTCGTTAACAGTGTATCTTTGTTTTCCTTGTGGGTAATCACGGCGATGCCGTCTATGGCGATCTTGTGGCTTCGTATCCGTTGCTTTCTCTCTTTGATGATGGCCATCTCGCTTTCAGTGAGCAAGCGGGTTCCGATAATCAACCGGATGCTATCGTCCATCAACAGTTGGTAACTGTTTAAATCGGTGGTGTAAATCGGGATAATCGCGGCTTTGGGGTAGAGTGACTCAAACACGTTGATGGAGGCCTCCACGACCGGGGCAAAACTCTCGTCTACCGCGACCTGCGTGATACCGGAGGTCGCCGTATCCGTGCGCTTTGGCCGATCGTAACAGGATGCTAAAAATATCATCCCCGTGATCAAGATCAGTAAACGTGTCAGCTTCATACCCATTACCTTCCTTTCCAAGACCTATAAATCCTCATTATCCCATACAGGGTGAAAATCACGCCCAGCATGATACGTATCCCCTTGGGGAGTAGTTTGGATTCAAAAAAGGGGGTGAAGACCAAGAAGTACGCGAACGTGATGTAGAGGATTCCCATCGTGGCACCCCATATCAGCTTGAAGTTCTTCTTTGGATCAATCCCTCGTTTGAATTCTCTCATTGGCTTAGAGCGTTGTTTTCAATTACTCGATGGTACTATTTCATGTAGCCAGTGGCAAAAAACGAAAGAGACGAGTAAGTAGGCGAATGAAGGAAAGTCATTCGCTCTACTCCTCGTTTCTTTTAATATCACACACGGTGAAAAATTACTTGTTCAGCCTGAAAAGAACCGGCAGGGTGAAGTAGACGGGAACCGCCCTTCCCCTTTGACGTCCGGGAATCCATTTCGGCATCGATTCAACTACCCTCACCGCTTCTCTATCGAGTGATGGGTCCACGCCGCGCAGTACCTCCACATCGGAGATCTCGCCGGTTTTGGAAACCACGAAGCGGACGATAACCCTTCCTTCAATCCCGTTCTCTTGCGCGATTACCGGGTAACGGATGTTATCCGACAAGTATTTGTGCAGTTCGGCAATACCGCCTGGGAACTCGGGGTTCTGTTCAACCACCTCAAACGGTTTCTCCTCCTCCGGTTCAGCTTCTACGATCACTTTGTGCTGTTGAAGCTCGGCAATATCGATCCCGTGCTCCTCGTCCGTACCCTTCACGTCGGCCACGGAGATCTGGAGGTCGGAGGCCTGCACCTCCTCCTGCGTTTTCATCACGTCATCTTCCGTCACTTCATCGTCGGCCGCGATGACCGGGGGAACGAACTGGATACTCGACTTCAAGGGAGGGGGTGGCGGTGCCGATTCCTGCTTGATGATGTTCTCTTGTGGAACCTGCTCTTCAATGGGGAGGTTCGATAATTCCACCACATCCTCGATAGGGCCGAGATCGGGTTTTCTGGTCAGCTCTTTTACCACTCCTACCACTTGGGGTGTGACGCTAAGGAGGATCATCCCGATTAGCACGATGGCGAGCGCGTACAAGTGCCTCTTTGAGGAGGACTGACGCAATCTATAGGCCCCGTACCGCTTGTTCTTGCCCTCAAAAACCAAGTCACACCATTCTCTGGAGTCTAAGTCAATAAATTTACTCATGCTATCTAATCGTTTATCGGGCTTCGGGTATTAAATTTGCCTCACCGTAAGCACCCCTCGTCCTGTAGTTTTCCACGAGGAAGAGGTCTCCCTCCGTGGCATCCACGATGGCGTACTTACCCACGCTGCAAATCTGCATCTCATCCAAAGCGTCCACTAAGTTCCTGTAATTCGATGACTCCAGGGGTTTGATAACCACCGTGAGCGCATCGATATCTCCCTTGATCTTATTGGAGCGTTCGTTGAACTCCTCTACCGGCATCTTATCGCCTCTCTCCAAGCGTTCCAGCTTCAACTCGCGCATCTGGTTGACCGCCTCGGCATTCCGTTCCAGCAGGATGGCCCGCAAGCCCTCGTTGGAGGTCCGGGTCGAGTAGGTGGTCTCCTTGATAGTAGTGTAATCGCTGTACGAACTCTCATCAATTTTACCCAGGTAATAGTAAACTTTGTCCTCTTCACCGAGCAAAAGGGTAATGGCCCTCGACTCCTTTACCTTGGGAGTCTCGTCTTCCATTATCTCCGCGTCGGAAGGCATCGCGATATCCATTATCTGGGGCTTCGATAAGGTGGTAACGAACATGAAGAACGTTAGAAGCAGCAACATCATGTCAACCATGGGGGTAAAATCAACCCGCGTGTCATACTTTTTAGGTTCGCTTCTTCCGCCACCGTCTCCACCTGTTTTAATCTGTGCCATACTGTTTAATTAATATCGTTAAAACCCTTCCGGTGCTCCTCTAAGCACGGTTATAAAACTGTATCGATTGGCCTTGATGTGTACCAGGTCCTTCATTACCTTCTCGATAATGGGGTAGGGCGTGGACTCATCGGCCTTTAGCGTTATCTTCATATCGCTATCGATCGCTCTCGCTTTCTGTATCCAATCGGTGAACTGATTGTTGGTGCTGTCATTGGGAATCCCATATTGTCGCATTGCCGCATCATGTTCAGTCATGGGCAAATCCAAGAAAGCAGGCATTCGGTTCATGGGCACCCCTATAAAGGGTTGCTCCACAAACACCCTCTTCTGCTGATCTGTAATCGTTACTCCATATTCACTTGCCATCTGTTCCAGCGCTTGCAGCCGAACGTCTGGTCGGTCAATATTCAAAAAAACCTTTCCATCGAGGTCTATCAAGACTGTCATCACGTTGTATTCCGGTATCTTGATCTCCATCACGGAGGCAGGTGCTACTACCCTAAAGGGTTCCGGTGGCAAGAAAGTGGCAGTAAGGATAAAGAAGGTAAGCAGAAGAACCGTTACGTCGCTCATAGCGGTCATGTCTATCCAGACATCGTGTTTCTTTGCTTTTGCCATTTTTTTTGTTTGAATTAATGGTTATCTACGCCTTGGCCCTCATTATTTAGCCAAGCCACCGTGCAATTTAATAAAAGATTGTCCAACTGCAAAACCAATTTCGTCCACCGAGTTGAGCATTTTTTGTATCCTGCCCGAGAAATAGGTGTAACAGATAATAGCCGTTGCTCCCGTGGCGATACCGAGGGCCGTGTTCAAGAGGGCCTCAGAGATACCCACGGCAAGCGCGGTGGAGTCGGGTGCCCCTTCTTGTCCCATGGCACCGAACGCGCGAATCATCCCGAGAACCGTACCGAGCAGCCCGAACAGCGTACCCAAGCTGGAGATAGCAGCGATAACGTTCAGGTTCTTTTCGAGGTAGGGGAGTTCCAGCGTGGTGGCCTCGTCGATCTCTTTCTGAATGAGGGCAGCCTTGTCGGAGTTGGTGATGTTGGGAATGTGTTCCACGTCTTCGTAGCGCACCAGTGCTTCCCTAACTATGTTGGCTATGGAGCCTTTCTGATTGTCGCATAATTCGGTAGCCCCTGCAATGTCACCTTCGGCGATTTTAGCTTTCACAGCAATCACGAACTTCTCGTTATTCTGTTTTCCACTGGCCCGGTTCATAGCGAACAGGCGCTCGACAGAGAGCGTGAGTACCGTGAGCAGCAGCGTGATAACTAGCGGGATAACGAAACCCCCCTGGTAGAGAAGACCGAAGGTGTCGCCAGGAAGTGGCATACCTGATTCGTCGAAGTGACTGGGATGCCCGCAGTAGCCCCAGAAGAAAACTTCTGCGATAATAAGACAAGCGAGAATAATCAAGCCGGCACTTGCGCCTTTGCTTCTACGTTTTTGTTTTTTTGTCTCCATAATGATTTTTTTAAATTAAAAATGAGTGTGTTGAACTGTTTGATTATTAATTGTATGTGTAATTATATGCTTTTGTTTGTTTCTTTATGCTCTTCTCTGTTCCTCTATTTCTTTGGTATAACCACCGTACCGCGTACCGCTTGTATCTACTCGTTCTTCTCGGTTGG
Source organism: Bacteroidales bacterium (assembly GCA_012838585.1). Classification (GTDB taxonomy): domain Bacteria; phylum Bacteroidota; class Bacteroidia; order Bacteroidales; family Dysgonomonadaceae; genus Proteiniphilum. The sequence continues at coordinate 282 of DUPB01000212.1, read as the reverse complement.
GTCTACCCGTTGCACCTCGAGTCTCGCTTCCCGTTTGTTGGTCCATACTGACAGCAGGATAGAGGCCAGCAGTATAAAGCCAATTACTGACAAGGAGAACCACGAGCGAACCGCGAAAAAGTTGGCAACCGCCGGGATCGCGGTAATCATCATCTTCACCCCGATGAAGAGCAGGATCAAGCTCACTCCCTGCTTCAGGTACCTGAACATGCCCATGATGCCTCTCAGCGCGAAGAAGAGAGAAATCAACCCCATCACCGCGAACATGTTGGAGGTGATGGC
>DUPB01000211.1 GCA_012838585.1 Bacteroidales bacterium | reverse complement strand
TTGATACCTGCCTTTTGGCAGGACACGATTTATATCATTTCATCTCTAGTAAAAACATGTCCGAGGCCACCCGGCAAATTTGTCAGGTAAGCCAAATAGTCGCTGACAAATGGAATCCCGAACATATCTGGGGAATGTGTCGCGATGACCCCACAACTGACAATTGTTTCGATTATGATGTTTTGCCCAGATTTCACTATGATCACGTTTTATCAGGTGGGTTCGTGGCTCCCACCATGAAAGCGGTGGAATATTTTTATTCCAAGAACGGGGTACCTATTAACGAGGATATCTATTACGACTACGACACCCGGTTCGATATCACGAACACCCTGCCTGAAGAATCTCCTTACGTGCAACCCTACGTGACAACGGCGAAACTTCACCTGAACCGGGAACCCCGGTTTTACGGGAGCGTCGGGTTCGACAAGGGATGGTGGTACGGGCTTGGGCGTTACAACGAAAACGACCAGTGGCCCATCAATGCAAAGAACGGGGAGATCTCCGGCCCTAAAGGAACCTATATTTTTTCGATGACGGGTTTCTTTATAAAAAAACGGTCAAATTTTCATGCCGTCTATAACCAAACAACTTATATTGACAAGCCGTTTGATTTTCCCGTGATACGATTGGCCGATTTATACCTGCTCTACGCCGAAGCGCTCAACGAGACGAAAGACACGCCGGACAACGAGGTGTACGAGTATGTTGATCTGGTAAGGGAGCGAGCCGGGTTGAAAGGGGTCGTGGAGTCGTGGTCCAACTACTCGAAAATCAGCGACAAGTATCGTTCCAAAGAGGGAATGCGGGCAATTATCCAACAGGAAAGGGGTATCGAACTGGCATTCGAGGAGCAACGTTTCTGGGACCTGCGAAGATGGGGACTGGCCCCTCAAGAGTTTAACGGCTATGTACGGGGATGGTATTTCTTAGGGGAGACCGATGCCGAGTTTTACAAAGTCTCCAATTATCATAATATCAAGTATAGCACTTACGATATTTTCTGGCCTATTCCTAAATCGGAACTGAGGGTAAACCATAATTTAATTCAAAACTTGGGATGGTGAGATTAACAACTAAAAAACAGAACAAAATGAAAAAATATACACTACTTGTATCACTGTTACTTATCGCTTGTTCGTGGGGATGCCAGGAGGAAGAGAGGGGACAGATACCGTTGGATAACATCCCTCCGGGACAGGTAACCTCGGTATCGGTAAAAAATGTGCCGGGGGGTGCCATCATCTCCTACACGATACCTGACGATAAAGACCTTTTATACGTGAAAGCGGTTTATAAATTGGATAACGGCACCGTGATGGAACAAAAGGCATCGGCCTATTCCAACGAGCTGGAGATAGTAGGCATCGGTAAATCGGCCAAGCAGATGGTACAGATCATTACCGGCGACAGGAGCAAAAATGAATCCAAACCCTTGGAGGTGGAGATCCATCCTCAAGATTCGCCCATTTACGATGTCCTTAGATCCATGGAGATACAAAATGATTTCGGGGGGATACGGGTAACCTGGGAGAACCCGTTAGAAATGGAAATCATTATCGATATCGATACATTGGATCAAGAGAACCAGTACACGACGGCAGGAACCTTTTATACAAAAACCGCCATCGGTAAAAACTGGCTGCGGGGATGTTCTCCCATCGAGCAACTCTACGCGGTATCCATTCGCGACCGGTGGGGCAATACCACCGATACCGTGAGCGGTTTGTATCAACCCTACCGCGAAGAACAGATTGACCCAGAACGGTTTAGAAGATGGAACCCGCCCGGGATACCGTATGGATGCTATACCATTTATCATATAGAAAACTTATGGGATGGCAATTATCTATCGGAATTTTTGACTTCTACTTCCGGGAAACTGGGAGATAGTTTCACGTTTGATATGGGGCAATTGGCGAAATTGAGCCGTGTTAAAGTAATCCAGTTTACCGGCAATGGGGAGTGGGCTTTTGGTTATGGTAACATGCGTTCCTTTGAATTTTACGCGTCACCGCACCCAAACGTTGACCAGAACGAAGATACCTGGATTTTCATGGGCGCGTACGAATCCAATAAGCCCTCCGGGTTACCTGTAGGGCAAAACACGGCAGAGGACATTGAGTTGGCAAGAAATGGAGAGGATTTTATGGTCGATATATCCTTACCTCCCGTGCGTTATCTCCGTTTTAAATTTCTTAGAACGTGGGGAGGCGTCAATTATTTAGACTTCTGTGAACTGGAGCTTTTCGGTGTTCCGGTGGAGGAATAAAATAGGTTAAACGAAAAAAAGATCAGATGATGAAAACTACATATCCTTTTTGGATAACAGGGCTGCTTTTATGCACGCTGGTTATCTCCTGTTCAAAAATGAACGACCTGCACGAAATCTACCTGTTGCGGGGAGAGAAAGTCTATTTAGGACAACCCGATTCAATAGCCATCCGTCCCGGGTTGAACCGGGTTGAAATAAAATGTTGGACATCCGACCCAAAGGCCGGGAAAATGAAAATCTACTGGAATAACGGGGCGGATTCCATCACGGGGAATATTTCTTCCGCAACCGACGAGGGTGCCGTGTTTCAAATTGAAAACCTTGAGGCGAAAAATCAGGTCTTCAGGTTGGTGGTTTACGACAAGCATTGGGAAGACTCATCCATACCGCTCGACACTTTGGTTGAAGTATACGGCGACAGTTACTTGGCAAGGTTATTCCCTCGTCAAATACGATATGCCCAATACCTCACGTCAGGATCCGTCCACGTGGGATGGGGTAAACCCACGGAAAAGTGTGTTGCTTCGGTTATCACCTACACGGACCTGTCCGGGAAGACGGTAAAAAAAACGGTTCCCACGGACGCTACCAGCACGGTTCTCGAACATTTCAAGGGAGATTTAAACTATTACACCGCTTTTATACCGGCAGATAACGCGTTAGACACGCTGTATTCCGTTCCGGAACGTTTCACGAAATTGGATGTTGAGCTTGACAAAAGCCTTTTCAAAAGATGGAACCCGCCCTATGTTCCCTATCCCACCCAGTATCACCATTATGGAATCGAATACATGTGGGATGGTGTTGTACAAGCCGAGCCCTATTTCCTGGCAAGAGATGCCAATGAATTCACGTTCGACTTGGGGCAAACGAAAAAAATCAACCGGGTAAGGCAATGGAAAAGCTGGAACCCGGGGCACCTGTATGGCGCTCAACAGATAAAAAGATTTACCCTCTTTGGAAGCGCTTCACCCGATGTTGGGGCCGATTTGTCCGAGTGGACATTCCTGGGTTCATTCCAATGTATAAAGCCATCGGGGAAGCCTAATGAAGACACTGACGAGGACATGGCCCATGTACTTGAGGGAGATGTTTTCTTGATACATTCCGACACACCGGTTCGTTACATCCGGTACCAGATACTCGAATTGTGGAAAGACGGCGGAGGATGGTTTACTATTGGTGAAATGAGTTTCTTTACCACCGATTTCTGATACATAACGAATGAAATAAAAGTATCTCATACGGGGCTACTTTCTATCGGGAGTAGCCCCGTTCATGAGCGAAGTAACTTTTCCGGGGGTGCAGAAAGACGGGAAACTTGTTTCCCTCGCAAACAATAGCGAAGAAATAAGCATCGAGCCGGGGGGTATGATTATCTACGCGTGGGAGAAGTGAGCGTGATTAAATACAGTTATTACGTGTGAGTTAGGTATATGAAAGATTCTCGTGCAGCCACGGTTGGAAAGTTTTCAATCGTGTTTTTACTGGCGTTCCTTATGATCGTGAAGGGGTACTCTTTGAATGCCGATACCGGCACGAAGAATAACGCCGTGAAAAAAGCCCTGACAAGCAAGGACATACAAGCATTCACGGGGGCGGCGGCCGCCAATAAAATAGAGGATGAAGAGCAACGTGAAGCCTACCTGTTAAACTACAAACAGCTGGAGATCAATTACGGGAACAATGTCGATTTTCAGCTCAGGAAAGAGCAGGTTATTCTTTGCCCTGAAACCGAGGATTACCTCTATTCCAAGTTCACGCCTCTTCGTACCAGGTATAAAAAGGGAACACGCCCAAGACTGGAAAAAATTGTCCGCGATATCACGGGTCAATGTAAAACCGATCGCGAAAAGGTGCTCGCGATAACCCGTTTTTGCAGGGACCTTTACAAGAAAAACCCGGAGGTGTATTCCGCCGATTACCTGTTCACGGACTACGTGTACGGGGGAACGGAAGAACAACTGATTGATAAACCCGAAATCCTGTGCGAGACACTGGGGAGACTTATGGTTGCCCTTTGTGAAATCTGCTCCATCCCCGGGCGCGTTGTCATGCATGATATTGGCGGTCACATATGTTCAGAGGTACACGTGGACAACCACTGGGCTTACATTGACCCCCGTACCGGTATCTATTTCCTGAAAAAAGACGGCTCCTTTGCTTCCGTTCGGGATCTACTACGAGACCCTTCGATTATAAACCTTCAAAGTAACGAGGTAAAAGCCGATGTCAGCGACATGTGGACGTGGGAATACCGCGCTTCGAAATGCGAGAAAATGTTTTTTAACCCCAGGGAAATCACCGGGTTCCAGAATTACAGCCTTATGGATGCCGGGAAATACAATTACTCGCAACTTACTGCGAAAGAGGTAAGAGATGCCGGCTTGTTTACCATTAATGAAAAGTACAGTGATGCCTGCTTTAAGATTTTCGGGTTAGCCGGTGATTGGGAAGAGAGCCACTGGGGAAATCGCCCGCTTAAAAAAATCCCGCTGGTGTACAGGCATGACGGTTTTACAACCTATTTCACCGATTTCTTAATGGACCGTGATTACCTGGAGAAGAATTACGTGGATTGTTTTGAAAACAGCAACGTTGAAATCATCGAATGGGGCTTGGGGCCGGGAAGCGTGTTTTGCTTTGAAACAAAAGTGGGACAGATTTTCGGGAACGGGCTAACCCATGCCCAGCTCTCGATGCTCAGGGAGGGCGATCGATGGGCAAATAAAAACGTGAATCATTTAATCGCCCAGGGAGGTCCCTTGCGTATCGCGGTGGAGCGGGCCCATCAACTCGGCCTGGAGATATTCGCCCGGCTCGAGATGAACCACGAGTACGGCCCTGCCGACCCGAACAATTGGGACTGGGTGGGATTCGTTGGGAAGTTCAATAAAGCACACCCGGAGTATCGCATACCCGGTACCGTAATGCTTGATTTTAAACACGAGGAGGTTCGCGATTTCAAGAAAGCCATTCTCAGGGAAGCCGCCGAGTTAGGCGTTGATGGTATATCGATGGATTTTGCCGTTTACCCGCCTTTTTTTGAAAAACCGGATTCCCGTATCATGACCCGGTTTGTTCGGGATATCCGGGAAATGCTTGATGAGGTTGGACAACGTCAAAACCGACGCGTCCGACTAATGGTGAGGGTTCCCTTCGAACATTACCAGGGGATAGGCCTAGACTGGAAAACTTGGGCTAAAGAGAAACTGGTGGACATTATCGTGCCTACCCACTATGCTCCATCCGCTAACTTTCATATACCGGTGGAAGAATTTGTACAGGTTGCCAAAGAATCGGGCGTGTTGGTTTATCCTTCCACTTGGCTCGGCTTGGGTTTTGTTGATGACGATCCTCAACCGGGTGATGACGAGACGGGACAAAAACGCTACGACAAACCCAAAACCCCGGAAATGTTTTACGCCCAGGCATTACTTTTTCACAGATCCGGTTCGGATGGGCTGCAATTGGCCTTTTCGGCCGATGAATGGAATGAAAGAACATGGTTGAACGAGTTAGCGGATCCTGAAAAAGTGGAATACGCCGATAAGCATTATATGGTTGATCCTATAAAGATGAACCCCGGAACTTTTCAACTTTCAAAAAAAGGTGACAGGTACAGTGGGGAAAAGGTCTTTCCCCTGCGAATCGGGGATAATATTCCTGAGGCCCGTAAAAAGGGATATGAAATCACCTCGCACCTGGTACTTTACACGCGGAATTTAGGTCCTGATGAGGAAATGGAAGTGTATGTTAATGGCAACGGTCCGGTGGTGATACCCAGTAGCAAAGGTGAAGGCCAAGAAAACCATGAGGCGCTTATTGACCCAAGTATAGATGATCACTCCTCGTTTTTGTTTGAAAAAGATTGGTGGCAAAGGGGGAAACGTCAAATTGCCATCAACGAGGACTGGTGGAGACTTGAAAACAATGAAATCCGGATCGTCTATTCTGCCAAATCGGACAAGAGAGACAATCCCCTATCTATCACGTGGATTGAGTTATTATTGAATTACAGTGAAAAGGAAGAACTTGTAAACTAAATAAAAAAAAAAGATGTTCAAAAAATGATATGGATGATATCGCCCACGCGATGTTGAATACTTGATAGAACGCTCTTTTTCAGAAGAAGTAAATTTATAGAACAACGCGAAAAACCAATTTAATCAAGAAAAAAAATGAAATCAAAAAAAGTAACCCGCCGGTCTTTCTTAACAACCGTGTCCGCGGGAGCCGTGGCGGCTTCCTCAGCCAACATTTTACCTAAAATAAGTCCATTCATGACACATACGAACGACAGCGGCAAGCTGGCCGCCCTCGGGGGAACACCCGTGGCAAAGAACTTGTCCTGGCCAGCATGGCCTTACGTGGACGAGAAGATGGTGGACAAACTGGTGGAAACGGCCAAAAGCAGGATATGGTGCCGCATCGACAACCCGAGAAACGGGACCGTCGCCACTTTCGAACGGGAATACGCCAAGCTGATGGGCTGCAAGGGCGTGGTGGCTACCGGTTCCGGGACACAAGCGCTGAACACCACCGTGGAAGCACTCGGCATCGGGCCGGGCGATGAGGTCATCACCTCTCCCTATACCGATATGGGCACCATCGCCTCTATCCTCGTGAGCCGTGCACTGCCGGTAATGGCCGACATCGATCCCGAATCGTTCCAGATAGACCCGGACGATGTGGAACGGAAAATCACTCCCCGGACGAAAGCCATCATGCCCATACACATCATGGGACAACCCTGTAACATGGAACGGATCATGGCCATTGCCAAGAAACACGATCTACACGTGATCGAGGATGCTTGCCAGGCACATCTTTCCGTGTACAAGGGTCAAATGCTGGGGACAATCGGTGATGCCGGGTGTTTCAGTTTCCAGTCGAGCAAGACCATCGCCTGCGGCGAGGGAGGAGCCGTGATTAGCAATGACGAAAAACTGCTGGACAAGTGTTACACCGTGCAGAACCACGGCACGAACCGCGAGGGACGCTCCGTCACCATCGGGTCGAAATACCGGATGAACGAGTTGGAGGGTGCTTTATTGCTGGGACAGCTCGACGGGGTAGTGGAACGATTTGAAACGAGGAACCGGAACGCGAAGTACCTCACTTCCAAGCTGGAAGGATTCAAAGGACTGCGCCCGCAAAAGCTGTACGACGGTACCGAATCGGGGTCCTGGTACTTATATACCATGTCGTACCACAAGGAGCATTTCAACGGTGCCCCCCGCGAGAAATTTTTAAAGGCAATGGCGGCAGAGGGTATTTCGCTCAGCCCGTACATTGGCAACGGGTTACACCGGGAACCCTGGACGGAACACATCCTAACTCTTGACGTGTACAAGAAGATGTACGCGGCCGAACGGTTGAAAAAATTCAAAAAAGAGCTGTACTTGCCCAACTGTGACAAGGTCTGTGATGAGTTGATGGTAATGCTTTGGGCGGGAGGACCGCTACTGGCCGGGCAGAAAGAGATGGATCTCTTCCTTGAAGCCGTCATGAAAGTATATGACAACAGGGATCAACTGAAGAATATCTGATTGGCTAGTGATATGAATTTAAAATTTTTACTTATAAGTTTTGCCGCATGTTCCCTTATCGTGATGGGAACCCTCTGCGGCTGCCGGGCGCACCAGTCCCGCGTGCCGGGAAAATCGTGGACACCCCTTTACCAGAACAGCGCGGATACCGCGAACTGGATGAGCGCCCGGGGAGAATCGTTCCCTTCCCGGGGCTGGCAAGCAGATAACGGGGAACTTATCCTTTTGGCGAACGGGAAAGGCGGGGATATCATCACCCGCCAGGAGTATTCCAACTTCGAGTTGAAACTGGAATTCAACTTTGCCCCTTTTGCCAACTCCGGGGTGAAGTATTTCGTCAACAAGATGACCCACAAAGAGACCGGCGCGGAAGAATGGATCGGGTTTGAATGCCAGATTATCGATGATTTCAACCCCGAGAAGAGCGGCTGCACGAGCGAAAAGATTTCCACGGCATCGCTGTACCTCTTGTATGCACCGGACAAGAAAAAGGAACTGCACCCCTCGGGTGAATGGAACTCCTTGCGTATAAGGGTGAAAGGCGCGAAGGTAGAACATTGGCTGAACGGGAAGAAAGTAATGGAAGCGGATACCGGTTCAAGGGAGTTTTTTGAACGGGTGGAAGAGACCAAGTTCAAGAATTACGACGGTTTCGGCAAAATAAAAAAAGGACGTATCCTGTTGCAGGATCATGGTGACGGTATGCATTTTAGAAACATTTTTATCCGAGAATTGTAATGATATCTTTTTCTTTTGTACCAGGCAACAGGTACCCGATGACAACTGGGAAAACTGTTTAAAATATTCGTATGATGAAAAAAGTAACGTTTTTGTTTATCGCGTTCGCCCTCTTGTGCGGCATTGCCTCCTGCTCCGAGAAAAAGGAGAATCAATCACCCCGGTTACAGTTGGTGTGGGAAGAGAACTTCGACGGTTCCACCATCGATGAAGCCGTGTGGTCCAAAATCCCGCGCGGCAAGAGCGATTGGAATAACACCATGAGCGATCACGACGCGCTGTACGAAGTACGCGAGGGAAACCTTATCCTAAGGGGTATCTCCAACACGGTCCTGCCCGATGACCCCTCCCCGTTCCTTACCGGGGGCGTGTACACCAAAGGGAAAAAATCATTCGGGGAAGGAAGGCTGGAGATAAACGCCAGGTTAAAGGGGGCGACCGGGGCGTGGCCCGCCTTTTGGATGCTGCCGGATAACAGTCCCGGGTGGCCGAAAGGCGGGGAAATAGACATCATGGAGCGGCTGAATTACGACAGCGTCGCCTATCAAACCGTTCACTCGAATTATACCTGGAAGCTCGGGATAGACGATCCCAAGCATGGCACAACCGCCGCCATCGACCCGGACGGGTATAACGTGTACGCGGTCGAGAAACACCGGGACAGCCTGGTCTTTTTTATCAACGGGAAGCATTCTCTTACCTACCCGCGCATCGAAACCGATAAAGAAGGGCAGTTCCCTTTCAGCGAACGCGAGTTTTACCTCCTGCTCGACATGCAGCTGGGCGGAAACTGGGTAGGGGAAGTGGACCCGGGAACATTGCCCGCGGAAATGTATATCGACTGGGTTCGTTTTTACCGGTTCGAGGAATAATCCCCGATTTCGGGCGAAAAAATGATGACCGCGTTTCGTGACAAGTAGAGAAAGATGAAAAATCGGTATTTGATCAAGAGTATCCTTTTACTGCTCCTTGCAGGCATATCCTGCTTTGCCCGGGGACAAGAGCAGGTTCACGCGGGAAGCGAAACGCTGGGGATAGCCGTCTTCGACGTGGATGCCACACCTCCCGTGGGGAGCGACCTTACCTACCAGCGCATGAAAAACTCGTGCGACCTGGGGCTGCGCGCAAAGGGGATGGTACTGACGGGAGCGGGACAGCCGATCGTCTTGTGCGCCATTGACTGGATCGGCATTTACAATGAAAGCCAGGATGTCTTCAAGCAGGCGCTGGCCGAGGCCGCCGGGACCGTGCCTGAACGGGTGGCCGTCCATACCCTGCACCAGCACGATGCCCCGACATGTGACTTCACGGCGGAGAAAATCCTGAAGGCCCATGGCATGCCCCCGGGATGCTTTGACGGGACATTCGCCCGGGGGGTGATCCGGGAGATCCAACGATCGATACGGGCGGCGGCAAACGAGGCACAACCCGTCACCCACGTCGGGTTGGGTAAAGCGGAGGTTTACCGGGTAGCCTCGAACCGCAGGATTTTAGGCCCCGATGGGAAGGTGCGCGCTTCCCGTTCTTCCTCCTGCAAGGATTCGCTTTTGCGTGCCCTGCCCGAGGGGGTGATCGACCCGGAGGTATCGCTGGTCAGTTTCTGGAACGATGAGCAACCGGTGGCCGTGCTGAGCTTCTACGCTACCCACCCGCAAAGTTATTACCTGACGGGAATCGCCAACCCCGACTTCCCCGGCATTGCCCGTTTCATACGACAACTGGCCGTGCCCGATGCCCTGCACATCCATTTCAACGGTGCCGGGGGTAACGTTGCCGCCGGCAAGTACAACGACGGGAGCCATGAAAACCGCCTGGTACTGGCGGAAAGGTTGGCCGACGGCATGAAAAGGGCGTGGGAAAACACCCGGAAAACGGGCGTTACCGGGAATCAAGTCAACTGGGATACCCGCCACATCGCGCTCCCACCGGCCAATGGTCTGGAGGAGGAGATCGAGGAAAGGATGAAGGACGAGGAGATCGGCAATTATTACCTGCCCAATAACATGGGGATGTTGGGCTGGTTGAAACGTCGACAGGAGGGGAAAAAGAACGAGATAGGGTGTCTATCCGTCGGGGATGCCCGAATACTTTTCACCCCCGGGGAACTGTTCGTTGAATATCAACTGGCGGCAAAAGCGATGCGCCCGGACCTGTTCGTTGCCATGGCCGCTTACGGGGATAGCGGAACAGAATACATCGGCACGGGAGCATCGTACGCGCAGGGGGGGTATGAAACCGGATCCAGCGCCACCACGGGAGAAGCGGAAGCGATCATCATGGGGGCCATAAGGGAGCTCCTGTTTGACAAAAGAGAAAACGATACCACTGCCTCGCGACAACCCTCCATCGAGTGGGTACGGGAAAGCAGTAGCGCGGGGTGCGCCGGTGGCATGACGCCCCCGCTTGTCAATGATATGTCGTCATTGAAGTTGCCCAAAAAGAAAGAGGAATGGGATTAATCGATGACAAGCGACCTCGATCTGGCAATCTTCAATGAAATGTGGTTACAGTAAAAGCATGCATATAATCACTATAAATCAGTGAATTACGAGTAAAAATCACTAAATTCGCCACACAAATTCAGACAATTCGGGAGATTTTATTTAGATATTGAAAAGACGCATGTTCAAAACGTGATATTCCTTTTATTATGCGATTTTTTTTAATAATTGTATTTTTTGTTTTTGGAGTCTCTTTTTCTGTTTTCCTAAAATCAGAAATTAAAAGTTACTTTGATAGCCAGCAAAGAAACAAAATCACACGTGCACAAGAACAAGATTCTATTGTTATTGTCGCTTTTGGGAATTCTATCACGGCTACTAGAGAAACTATCAATAAAGTTTTTACTCAGCGTATTGATGATTTACTAGCAGAAAAAGGAATTAAAGCAAAAATCATCAATTCAGGTGTACCGGGAAGCCATACGGGGCATCAGGAGGACAACGATGTATTTAAAATACGTCATGCTTTGGATCGTTTTAAAACAGACGTACTAGATTACAATCCTGACATAGTAATTATTGGATTCGGAACAAACGATGCCTATATTGATAATAATTACTCCTATGGACCATCAAGGATTCCATTGACGAGATACAGGGATAATCTGGAGTTTATGATAAGAGAACTTTTGGCAAAAAATATAAATGTTATCCTAATGGCACCTAATATCCTTGGTAATCATTACGGAGACATACAAAACAAAAGATTGATACAATATGTGGATGTCGTTTGTGGCTTGGCACGCGAATATAAAACAGGGTTAGTAAATAATTGTCAATTATTTAACCAATATCAATTAGAAGCCGGGATTAGTTATGAAGCTTTAATGCTAGATGGCATGCATCCCAATGACGAAGGGCATAAATTAATAGCAAAACATATAATGAATGAGATTATGAATATTCTGAAACGAGATAGATATTTTCCCAGGTAATAAAAAACAGGACAAAATGAAAATGAAGATAAAAATGAAACGTTTCATCGCATTTTGCTGCTATTGTTTGATATGCTTACCGGTTTCTTGTTTCATTCACGGTCAAGATGCAGCGCCAAGATGGAAAGCGGGGGTAGCCAAAACCGTGATAACCCCCGGGGAAGCTATCTGGATGGCCGGTTATGCCGACCGGGATAAACCCGCGGAAGGCAAGATCCACGACCTGTGGGCCAAGGCCCTGCACCTGGAAGACGCGCAAGGCAACCAAGTGCTACTAATCACCATGGACCTGGAAAGCATTCCCCGGGAAATTTCCGGCCGTATCAAAGAACGGTTGAAAGCCGAAACGGGCTTGGAGAAGGAACAGGTCGTCCTGAACTGTTCCCACACCCATTCGGGGCCTCTCCTGAAAAACGATTACACGTACGTTTACCTGATGGATGACCGGCAAACGGTGCTGACTGACAACTATACCGGGTGGTTTGAGGAGAGGATCGTGCAACTGGGAAAAGAAGCCACCCAAAGGGCGGAACCGGTAAAACTCTTTTCCCGAAACGGTACCGCCCGTTTCCAGGTGAACCGGAGGAACAACAAGGAGTCGGAACTTACCAACCTCACCCCGCTGCAAGGACCCAACGACTATTCCGTACCGGTATTGAAGGTGGAGGATGAAAAAGGCAACATGAAAGCCGTTGTTTTCGGTTACGCCTGTCATCCCACCGTTCTGAGCGGTTACGAGTGGTGCGGCGATTACCCGGGATTCGCGCAAGTAGAACTGGAGAAACTGTACCCCGGTGCAACGGCACTGTTCTTCCAGGGCGCCGGCGCCGACCAAAACCCCTTACCGCGCCGGAGCGTACCCCTAGCCAAACAGTACGGGAAAGAGTTGGCCGCCGCCGTGGAACGGGTTATCGATGAACCGATGCGGGAGTTACAGCCGCGGCTCGCGGTGGCCTATTCCGAGATAGAGCTGGAGCTCGCTCCTGTTCCCACCGAGAAGGAGTTGAGAGAATACGCGAAAGAACTGACCGGCTATGAAAAGAGATGGGCGGAAAGCGCGCTTGCAACAGTAGAGGGGGGAGGAAGTTTGCCAACGGCTTATCCTTATCCCGTGCAGGTGTGGCGCTTGGGGGACCAGGCCATCGTGAGCCTAGGGGGTGAAGTATTAATCAGTTACGCCACCCGATTGAAAGAGCTGCTGGGGGAAGATATTTTCGTGATGGGTTATTCCAACGACGTGATGGCTTACATACCATCCGATGAGGAATTGTTAAAAGGGGGATATGAAATCATCTCTTCCCAACGGGCTTACGGGTTACCGACCCCGTGGAAAGCGGGATTGGAAAAAGTAATCCTGGACGAGGTGATGACTTTATCAAAGCAGGTAGGCCACGACACTTACCACGCGGTAAAGGATAGAATTGAAAAACGGGATTATCGACCCATTTGCGAGGTAAAGAGAGAGTTGTACTTGAAATACCCGAGACCGGGGGTAGCCCCCGCTACCGCGATGGCATACCTGGGACTTGGAATGGCCCGGGAAGAGACTCGTGGTTACGAGCAGATTAGCGATTGGGTTGAAGACACTAAAAGGCGTGTTTCAAAAGACAACGGGAAAACCTGGTCGGATTGGGAGCCTCTGGTAAAGCGGACGCAACAATCCGGTGACTCCATATTCACGGAGGCGAGACACATTATCATGTTTCAAAGCACCTCGAACCCGCCGTATGACCCGGTTTCAGGCAAACTTATCAGGTCCGTGTTCCAGCGCATCGTGTTGAATGACCCGGGAGAAGCCCTCTCGAGCAGGAATTTTTGGGATCACGGTTTTTACGAGCTGTCCGATGATGACGGCATGACGTGGGACAAGAGTTATCAACTCAACTACGAGCAGGGGGCCGATTTTAACCCGGGGAACTGGGGGAATCCCGAATTCCTGCATAAGAACGAAATGTATATCGGGAACTCGATCGCCTTAAAGAACGGTTCGGTGGCAATCTGCGCGACGATTCCCGTACCTTATCGCGATCCCGAGGATGAGAAGTACCCCTCCATTTTCCCCAACAACTACAGGGAGGGATGTGTAGCCGGGGTCATCTGTTTCGTGGGACGCTGGAATAAAACGGAGAATAATTACCGATGGGAGAAATCCAACACCGTTTTCCTCCCGCGGAGCGTATCATCCAGGGGGTTGAATGAACTGGACATCAGTGAACTGGAAAACGGAAACTTGCTCATGATCATGCGCGGGTCGAATGCCGGGCTGGATATTAACGAAGCCCCCGGTAGAAAATGGTACTCCGTGTCGAAAGATGGCGGTTTAACCTGGGAGCCGATAAAGGATTTACGGTACGACACGGGAGAGACATTTTACTCGTCAGCAACATTCCATAAAACCATCCGCAGTTCCAAAACGGGAAAACTATACTGGATCGGGAATATCACCCTAACTCCCGCGAACGGGAATTTTCCCCGTTACCCACTGCAGATCGTTGAAATAGACGAGGAGAAAGTGGCCCTGAAAAAGCACACGGTGACCGTCATCGACACCCGTGCCCCGGGTGAACCGGAACAAGTTCAACTCTCTAACTTCTCGGTTTTGGAAGACAGGGAAACAAAAAACATAGAGATATACCTCACCCGGTACGGGGAAAACGGGGTCGAGGAAGTCAAGGGACAGGATGTTTTCACTGCAAGCGCGTACAAGTACACGCTTTACCTGCACTAGCGTGAATGATTCACGAATCAAGGTGTAGAAACTAACGAGTCAACTCACTAAAATTTAAAAACAAAAAAACTGAAAAAAGTATAATAATGCGAAAGCAATAAAAAAAGACAAAATGAAAATGAAGACAAAAATGAAACGTTTCATCGCGTTTTACAGCTTGTGTTTGATATGCTTACCGGGGTCTTGTTCCACTGACAAAGTCGTTGATCCTGAAAACCAAACGAGTGAGCAAACGACGGCAACTGGCTTTTCTGTGAAAACAGACGTGGCGCACCAGGAACTTAACGAAGAGTATTGCTGGTTTCACCCGAGGGCTACGGCCGTACCCGGTATAGGAAAAGATGGTAAGCCCGCGGTTATCATGACCATTCAAAAAGAGTTGCAGGGCAAATCGGATTTCTACTCGGGTTTATACTACATGCGAACGGATGACTTGGGTGAAACGTGGACAGGACCGATTGAAATTCCCGAATTAAAATGGCAATATGAACCGGACGGGACCATCATAAGCGTTGCAGATGTTACACCCTCGTGGCACGCGAAAACGGGTAAAGTGTTAGCCGTGGGAATCAGGGTGAGGTATGCACCTGAAGGATGGCAGAAAGAAGATAGGCGTTCTCACGATGCAGTATACACGGTATTTGATCCGAAAACAAGCTCATGGACGCCTTGGAAAAGAATTTCAAATGCACCCGAGTCCGAAGATTTTTTCTTCCTGAACCCCGGGTGTGTGCAATGGGTCGTGAAGCCAGACGGGACTATTCTGCTCCCGCTTTATATTAACAAACCGGAAACCAGTGACTCTTTTGTCACGGTATTCGAATGTTCTTTTGATGGTAACACGTTATCGTACATCCAACATGGTGAAGAATTGACCGTGGAGGGAGGACGCGGGCTCGGGGAGCCTTCACTTGCATTTTTCAAGGGGACTTACTACCTCACTTTAAGAAACGATGCAAGGGGTTACGTGACCACCAGTAAAGACTGTCTCCACTGGGAACCGGTTAAACCGTGGGTGTTTGATAACGGGAAAGGACTTGGCAGCTACAACACGCAAACCCATTGGTTGGTTCATAGTGACGCGCTGTTTCTCACCTATACAAGGAGAGGGGCCAATAACGATCATATCCCCCGTCATCGTGCCCCGTTGTTCATCGCGCAGGTTGATACGGTAAAACTGAGGGTAATGAAATCGACTGAACAAATCTTGATCCCGGAAAGAGGCGTGATGCTGGGGAACTTTGGGGCTTCGGCCATAACCCGAAACGAGTCTTGGGTAACCGATGCCGAGTATATAGTAGGAGGAAAAAGTAATCCGCGAGGAGCGGATGGAACGGTTTGGGTCGCGAGGGTAATATGGGAAAAAAAGAATAGACTGGTGAAATAACATGGACTCTGTATCTATTTATGCCGTTTCATTAATCAATCTTTTCGTGGCCGCGCGATCATGGGTATTGATCTACAAGAAGCGCGTACAGCCGTCGCTTGCCATGTGGTTGTTTTTTCTCATCGCCATTAGCGTGAGCCTGTTCACCTATTTAAAAGATGGGGATTTTCGTTTTCAAGACAACATCCTTAACGTTGCCGACCTTTTCATGGCGGGCTCCATCGTTATCTGCATATTGCTTTTTGGCGAGAAAAGTACCCGTTTCAACCGTTTTGATACATTCTGTCTCTCTTTTGTCATGGTGATACTTTTTTTCTGGATCATCACGCGAAATCATTTTATTTCCAATATCCTGATGCAGCTTATCATGGTAATCGCTTATTTCCCCACCTATAACAGGCTCATTGTCACGCGTAAAAACAGCGAGTCGTTCACAGTATGGATAAGCATGTTAACGGCCTCGCTGGTCGCGCTGATCTCGACAAAAGGTCTACTCGCCCAAATATACGTGTGGCGCGCTATCATCTGCATTGTCTTTCTGCTTGGTTTCATGACTTGGCTAACATATTCCCAAGTAATAAACAAAAAAAACAGACGGTAAATTACAATTTTAAAGGGTGTACAACATGGCTGACATCGATGAGAATAAAAAGGTAATGGTACGGAAAGCTTCTGACAACGAGTATCTTCACAAGGATTTCCACCTCTCCATGAACATTTTAATGGACTACATTTACCACCGTTTCGGCAAAGAGCAACTCGTGCGATACTTGCAACAATACGCCGAGGCATACTATAAACCGCTCCGTGAAGAATTGAAAAAAGGCAACATGGATGCATTGTTGGCATACATGAAGGACAAATATGAAAAAGAGAAATGGGAGGTGACCTTTTTTGCCGATACCGGTGGTATTAAAATGGTTCAAACCGCCTGTCCGGCCATCACGCGCATAAAAAAAACGGGGGGAGAACCTTGTGCCCACTACAAGGAGTCGTATCACACGATTTACACGACGCTTTGCGAAGGTACTCCTTTTGAATATACCCTCGAACAATTTGACGAAGAAACGGGCGCTTGCACGCAACTATTTAGAAGAAAGGAGGTTGCAAAATGATTTCATGTACGGAATTTATCCCGGCTTACAGCGAGGGGTTCAAGTTCCTTGAATCGATAGGCGGAAGGGAAGAGGTCGAGAAATTTTGGAGCGAGCTGTCTGACCGGTACTTGAAAGACTCGTTGACGAAGTTGGTGGCAGAAAAGGGACTGGAAGGCTGCTACGAGTACTGGTCGCATTCGTTGAATGAAGAAGCGGCAGATTTCACGATGATACTGGATAAGGAAAGGGGTGAATTTATCATCGATATGCATAAGTGTCCTTCAATGGGCATGTTACTGGAGTTAAAACACATGATTCCTTACCACTCTTATTGTGATCATTGCGAGGCTTTATACAAGCCGATTGTCGAGAAGGTTGGATACGTGTATAAAGAGACCGTTGATAGTGATAACGCCAGTTGTTTAACAATAATTAAAAAGAAAAATGAAGATGAATAGTGGTTTTTACCCGGCATTGGGTACTCCTACCGGCGTGGGAGGTACTCTCGTGAAGGATAGTTTCAATCGTCAAGTGGAGCTCATGATCGAGGCGGGAGCGCAAGGGGTTTTGTGCATGGGATCGATGGGGAAAATGGAAACAATAAGAAACAAGGAGTATCCCCTGGTAGCAAAACAGTGTCGTGATGTTGTAAACAACAGGATACCGGTTTTGGTCGGGGTCATGGATTGCTCCATCGACCGGGTTTTGGATAGAATGGATGCCCTTGAGTCGATTAAATTGGACGGTGTCGTCACCACGGTTCCTTTTTACGACCCGTTGGATACCAGGGATATTGTTAATTTTTTCAAAACACTTTCAAAAAATTCCCGCTACCCGGTTTACATCTACGATTTACCTTCCGTGACCCAAACCCCAATCACGATACGTGTCCTTAAAGAACTCGTCAAGGAGACGAATATACGGGGTATAAAAACGGGGAACCTGAAGTTAATCCTCGAGTTGTGCCGGGGTGAACGGTTAAGGGATGATTTTTCAATTTTCTATAGCAATTTAGACCTCTTTGACGTGGCTATCAAGTCCGGGGTTGACAGGAACCTTGACGGGATGTTCACCTGCACGCCTTGGAACTCGAAAAAAATGTATGAAACGGGCAGGGATGACGTGTCAATCGCTCGCTCGCTTTCCAATATCTTGAAATTAAGGAACTTGTTCCTCAAGGGGAACGTGCTCTCGGCCTATTCCCACGCGATGGAATTGTTGAATTGCCCCGGCAATTACCACCCCGACTACGCGTTGCCCATACCCGACGAGTTGAAAGAGGAGATAACCCATTTGATGAAAGAGATCCATGAAATCTAACAACGAGGTCGCGACTTCCCCGGGAAACAGCCTGCCACGCGGTGCCTGGTTGGTGGTGATGTTCCTTTTCCTCGTGGGCGCTTTAAACTACATTGATCGGAACATGCTGACCACGATGAGGTTTTCCATCATCGATTCCATTCCGATGAGCGACGCGCAATTCGGGCTGCTCACGTCCGCATTTTTATGGGTGTACGGGTTGATGAGCCCCCTCGCCGGTTACATGGCGGACAAGTTTAAACGCAGTCATATCATCATATTCAGCTTGATCGTCTGGTCGCTGGTCACGTGGCTGACAGGTCACGCGACCACGTTTAATCAACTGTTGGTTACCCGTGCCTTGATGGGCATCAGCGAGGCTTTTTACATGCCGGCGGCACTGGCTTTAATCACCGATTATCACAAAGGGCCCACGCAATCATTGGCCACCGGGATAAACCTCACCGGTGTCATGCTGGGGTCAAGCCTGGGATTCATTGGCGGGTGGATAGCCGAAAAGCACACCTGGAACTTGGCTTTTACAAGTCTTGGAGTGATCGGGGTTGTCTACGGTGTGATACTTTGCTTGTTCCTAAAGGATGCCCCGAAAGAGGAGACGGTAATATCATCGGTTCCCGACGATAGGGTGAAAACGGGTGAAAAGAAAATATCTTTCACCGACGCCATAAAAAACCTGTTCGGTAAACCTGCTTACATCTACCTCCTCTTTTTTTGGAGCCTCCTGGGGCTGGTTAACTGGATTATAGCGGCCTGGCTGCCGACCTATTACAAGGAAACGTTTAACTTGTCCCAAAGCATGGCCGGGGTATATGCCACGGCTTATCTATGGCCTGTCTCCATCGTTGGCCTACTGGCGGGAGGATACCTCTCTGACAGGTGGAGCAAGAAAAACCCGCGTGCCAGGATTATCGTTCCTATCATCGGCTTGATATTTGCCATCCCGGCCATTCTCCTGGGGAGCACAACGACCGTGCTTGCCATAACCGTGGCCGCGTTTGCCGTTTACGCGTTGACAAGCAAGTTTTCCGACACCAACATGATGCCCATGCTATGCTTAACCATCGATCACAGGTATAGGGCAACCGGGTACGGGATACTGAACATGCTATCGACGATCACGGGAGGGTTAGGTGTGTACGTGGCCGGCGCGATGAGAGATGCCCAAGTTGAACTTTCATCCGTTTATCAAATCTCTGCAATTGCATTGATTGTTTGCTTGGGAATTTTGTTTTTGGTTCTAAGGAGCGCCACGAAACGAAAAGAACCGCGTTAACAGGGATGGTGTTGCCGGCTCCCGATGCCGGCGCGTATATCAATGGTGAGAATATTTTAATGGATGGTGGTATGCACGCCTGAGAAAACAGGTTCGATATGGAAGGAGAAAAAAGGAACAAGGCCCAATACGCCTTGTCGGGCAAGATCGTTACGGGTGATCAAGTGATCGCCGGTTACCTTACCGTGAAAAACGGTAAGATCAAGGAGATCGGTCATTCCAAGCCAACGGGAGGGATCATCGATGTCGGCGATTGCCTCATCGTTCCCGGGTTTATCGATATGCATATACATGGTTTGCTCTATTCATTGATCGACAACGGGCCGGGGGATTTAATCGATATCTGCCACAACCTTCCCCGGTATGGTGTTACCGGTTTTTTGCCTACCTTGACCCCGCGTCGCGCCGGTGAAGATGCCGCGTTTCTTCATGCACTCGCTACAACACGGGCAGAGGGGGCGAAAATCCTGGGTTTTCACTTGGAAGGCCCATTTCTTAAACTCGCGGGGGCTCTGACGAAAGATGCCACGTCGGATATCGATGCATCGAGGGTACTCTCTTTAATAGAAGCTGCTAAGCCCTATAAAGCGATTTTCAGCATCTCCCCGGATGTAGAGGGTATCGAGACCCTGATACCCCTTATGGCCTGGAACGGCACGCCGGTCTTCATGACGCACACCGCGGCGACCGTGGAGCAAACACAACGTGCCATAAGGTTGGGAGCCAAGCATGCTACCCACTTCTACAACGTGTTCCCTTGCCCGGGAGAAACCGATTCGGGCGTGAGGCCTTGCGGGGCGGTGGAAGCTATCCTGGCCGATGAAAGGGTAAGCGTTGATTTTATTTTCGACGGTGTGCACGTGGATCCCGTTGCCGTTCAATTGGCCCTTGCCTGTAAATCAAAAGGACCGGGTCGTGTCTGTTTTATCACCGACTCCAATATTGGTACCGGGCTGGGTGCCGGTCAGTTCACTTTCGCCGATAGCGGGGTGATAGAGTTCGCGTGTAAAGGGGCTCCTGCCAGGAGTGTTCGAGATGGCGGGCTAGCAGGTAGCGGGCTTACCATGGACCAGGCATTGAGGAACGCTGTCAAGTGGCTGAACTTGGACGTGCGCGAAGCGATTAAGCTGGTCAGCACCAACCCCGCGAAAGTTTTGGGCATCGACGACCACAAGGGTCTTCTGCTCCCCGGCTATGACGCTGATCTCGTGATCTTGGACAAAGACCTGAACGTGGTGCAGACCTGGATAGGCGGGGAATGCTTTTTCGAGTTATAATTTAAAAAAATAGGAGAAAATGAAAACATTTGATTTTAGCCCATCGCCATGGGTGCCTTTTAAGGACAAGCAAGAGATTAACCGGGTTTTGAATATCAGTAGAGAAGATATTGAAAAACATCCCAATCCCGATTTCAAGATTAAAGTGGTACCGGACGTGGACGTGGATCCCATATGGATTACCGACATGTTTTGCCGGATAAAGCACTCTTCAGACACGGGAGAAAAGCTGGTGATGATCCTCCCCAACCCGGACCCGGGATACCGCCACGTGGCCAGGCTCATCAATGCTTGTAATCTCGATTGCAGGAATATTCACGCCTTCGCGATGGACGAGTACGCCGACGAGCACGGGAACATAGCTCCCGAAGAGTGGGAGTTCGGTTTCACCCATTCCATGATGAAATATTTCTATTATGAAATCGATGAAAAACTAAGACCTCCCAAAAAGCAGATCGTGGGATTTACCAATAAAAACCTGAAGGATTACGGGAAGATGATTGACGACCTGGGAGGTGCCGATATCTGTTATTGTGGGCCCGGGTGGACCGGACACCTGGCATTCATAGAACCCGATGCCCCCGAATTCAAGGGAACATATGAAGAGTGGAGGGAGATGGGGGCCAGGATCTGCACGTTGAGCCCTTTCACCATCGCGCAAAACTCGTTACACGGCTTCTTCGGGAAGAGCGGCAACCTGGCGGCAATACCTCCCAAGGCCGCGACGATAGGTCCCGCGGAGGTGATCAAGGCCAAACATCGGATTGACGTACACGCCATTACCGTTCACGGGACAAGCACGTCGTGGCAAAGGTTCATTTGCCGTCTTGTCCTCCATGGACCGGTAACGCCGTTAGTCCCCGAATCGGTTTTACAAACACTCCCGACGGATGTTTACGTGTCGGAAACCATCGCTCAAAACATCGAACCCGACTGGGACAAGGGATATTGAAATAACAGGCGTGTCATGTGGGAATGAAGCCGTATCCACCCCACCCCCTTGATGTCGGGATATTAAAATAACAAGCGTGTCATATGGGATCAAACAGGTTAAAAGCGGGCGCGTCAAGCGTGAATATAACCCCTGAAACGCCCTGTTTTCTATTCGGGTATCCATTCGTGGAGAGAACCAGTACCGGCGTGAATGACCGGTTATTAAGCTCCGCGTTATATGTAACCGATGGTAAAGAACAGGTGCTCTTCATCTCCAACGATATTATCTATATCGCTAAGGATTCGGTTTCCCGTATCCGGGAAGCCATTTCTCGAAAAACCGGGATCCCGGGGAAGGGCATCATGATCGCGGCCACCCATACCCATTCGGGCCCCGTGACGGTAAACTGCGCCGATAGCGCGAACGATCCCGTCGTGCCGTTGGTAGACGAGGGTTACCTGGATTACATGGAAGAAAGGAGCGTGGAGGCCGCTTACCAGGCTTACCTGAAAGCCGAGCCGGTCGAAATCGGCTTGGTGAAAGGGGATGCCACGGGCGTGGGCACCAATCGCCATGACCCGGGAGGGGCAAGCGACATGGAGGTACCCATGATGCTGGTTCGAAACCGGGACGGTGAATTCATTGCCGGCCTGTTGGTCTGCAGTATGCATCCCACGGTTTTGCATGAAGACTCCACGCTCTTCAGCGGCGATTTCCCCCATTACGTCAGGGAATCGCTACAGGGGCACTTGGGAAGCCAGTGCACGTTCGTGTATTGTACCGGGGCGGCAGGAAACCAAAGCCCGAGGCACGTGACAAGAGGCAACACCTTTGCCGAGGCAAAGCGCCTCGGGGAAATCGTGGCCGGTTCGCTCCTTTCAAAAATCCCCGGTGCCGCGACTTACGTTCCCGAGGCGACGCTCCTATCGGCCCAAACGTCGATAGACCTTCCCAAGCGCTCGTTCCCGGGCGAGGCGTGGGCAACGCGAAACCGCGACCGGGCAAGGGAACGGTTTGAAATATCGCGAAAAGAGGGGAGAGACCCCCGGGAAACCCGTACCGCGGAAGTGGACTGGTTCGGGGCCGAAGAACTACTGTTCTTCTCTACCTTGGCGGCCTCGGGTTCTATTGGCGATTACTACGAGAAGTGCCTGCCCGCCGAGATACAGGCGATTAAAATAGGCGAATGGACCTTCGTGGCATGGCCGGGAGAGATCTTCGTGGAGTATGGCCTCGCCCTGAAGCAACGGGTTGAAAACAGTTTCCTCATCACTTGCGCCAACGGTGAATTGCAAGGGTACATTGTCACCCGGGAGGCGGATGAAAGGCGATCTTACGAAGCGGGAAACAGCTTGTTTCATTACACCGCGGGAGAAATCATGTCGCGGGAAACCGTTGAACTACTTAACGAGTGGGAGGTATGAACTGTTTCCTCGGGATAGATTTGGGTACCAGTTATTTCAAAGCGGGAATATTCGATGAGAACGGTTCCCTCTTGGGATTGGGACGGCACGCCGTGGGAAAGAGGTTTCCCGTTTTCAGGGAGGAGAAGGCATCTCCCGCGACGCGAGATGCCGTTGGATGCGAATTGCCGGTCGCCGTTTTTTGGGATACCCTGCAATGCTGTGTCTCGGGTGCCGTCCGGCATGCCGGTATCTCTCCCCGCGAAGTAAGCGCCCTCTCCTACTCTTCCCAGGCCAATAGTTTCATCTTGTTGGACGAGGCCGATCATCCCCTGACCCCGTTCATCTTGTGGCCTGATGAAAGGGCCGTGGAAGATTCGGATACCCTCGGGGCTTTCTCCTCGCGAGCCGGTTTTTTGGAGAAAACAGGCTTGGGAGTCCCCCCCGATAGACAATCGATGATCGCTAAAATCGAATGGTTCCAGGAAAAAAAACCATCCCTCTGGGAGAAGGTGAAAAGCATCATGACCATTTCGGATTACCTGGCATTCATCCTTACCGGTGAGCGCGTGAGCGACGTGAGCACGGCTTCCATGACCGGCCTGTTGGATGTTCCCGCGAATCGATGGTGGCCGGACGCCACCGAGTGTTACCGTGTTCAAAGGGAACAGCTATCCACGCCGTTGAGAACCGGGAGCAGGGTGGGCAACCTGACGGCCAAAGGGGCGAAGCTAATCGGGCTTTCGGCGGGTACCCTCTTGTTTTCCGGCGGGTTGGACCACCACATGGTAGCCATTGGCGCGGGCATTCCAAAGATGAACGGCCTGAGCGAATCTACCGGGACGGTTTTGGCATGTGTCCGCTACCGGCAAGGTTACGCCCCTCGAACCGGGGTCAACACGGCACCGGGATTGGAAGAAAATTATTTCTTCGAGATGGCCTTTGATGACAACGGGGCCGTTGCCCTCGAATGGTACCGGGAGAACCATGCCCGGGGGAAAACGTTCGAGGAGTTGTTGCAAGAAGCGAGAACCGTGCCCATCGGCTGTGACGGGTTGTTTGCCCGACCGCGGGCAAACAGGTTCAAAGCACTGCAGGGGTTCGACCCCGTTCAAAAGGGGCATCGAGAGGGTCACTTCGTTCGTGCCATCCTCGAATCTACCGCGGCGAGCCTGCTGGAACTGGTAACAACCCTGGACAAGGAGCGTCAGGCGGGAACGATCGTCCCTTCCGGCGGGGGGGCCAAAAGCAGCTTGTGGCTGCAAATCAAGGCCAACCTGCTGAACAGGCCGTTTTGGGTTCCCGCCTCGGGAGAGCTTGCCTGTAAAGGCGCGGCATTGTCGTGTACCGTGGGGTTGTCGCTTTACGGGAGCTTCGATGAAGCAATGGAAAAGCAAACCTCCTTTTGTAAACGGGTTTTCCCCCGCCCGGTAGAAGTGGAAAAGTACAAGGAATGGTACCTGTCCTACCGGGCCAAAACAAATTCAACCCTTCGCGAAGGCCATGCTGATTATAATTAATTCAACCCCTCGCGAAGGCCATGCTAATTCCAATTTCAATTCAAATTCCAACTCCAATTTTAAATCCAATTCTTAATTTTACAAGTAGAATATGAACAAAGTAAGTAAAGAGACCGTCATCAGTTGGGCAAGAGCATCTCTCGCGATCGAGCGGGATGCCATTGCCGATATTCTCGATTACCTCGACGAGGAACGATTTCACGAGGCTGTTGAAGCGTTGAGCAGCTGCCCGAAAATTATTACCTGCGCCAGCGGCTCATCCGGCATCGCGGCCAAGAAGTTCGCGCACTCGCTCTGTTGCATCGAACGGAACGCGCAGTTCCTATCCCCCGCGGAGGCCATACACGGGGGGATGGGATGCATGAAAAAGGGGGATGCCGTGGTGATGGTTTCCCGGGGCGGCAAAACCGCCGAGCTGTTGCCCATCATCGAGGTGTGCAATAAAAAAGAGGTGATCCTCATCGGAGTTACCGAGAACCTGGTGTCTCCCTTGGCTAAAAGTTCGCAAATCGTCGTTCCCATGAAAATCAAAAGGGAGAGCGACGGGTTGAATATCATGGCCACCTCTAGCTTCGTGGTCACGATTGCCATCTTCGATGCCATGCTCGCTTCCATCATGGCGATTACCGGTTACTCGCTGGAGCAGTTCGCCCTGATTCACCCGGGCGGCGCCGTGGGAAGCCGGTTGAACAAGGAGTAACTTAACTTTCACATGTAACTGTTTTTTCGCTTTCAGGCTCGACAGGCATAAATCCTGCGACCCATCTTCTGCTCGTTTGCTAAAAGAAAAGAACTTGCTAACGCTTCAAACAGCTTTTCTTTTTTAACGCGATCTTCGCAGGATGTGTACCCGCAGGAATTTACGAGGTCTTCGCTCTGAAAGCTGAATTTTCTTAGGAACGAGAGCAGAGCTGAGCTCGCTCAAGCTTTGCCGAGTGACGACAGAAAAGGCAATACATTGAAACAGCAAACATAATGCGAAAGTTCAGTAAGTAAGGTAATTAAAGTCAAAAAAATAATCGCTAAAGATGTACAAGGGAATGACCGTGAAACCCCCGTTTTTTGAAGTGGGCCCCAAGGCCTACATGTACGGGGAAAGGGTGCTCAGGCTGGCGAAAGCGGCCGATGAAGCTTCCGAGAAACATGACGTGAGAGTAATCTTGACCGTGCAGCCGTCGGATATCTACCGGTTGGCGAAAGAGACGAAACGGGTGCTTGTTTTCGCGCAACACATGGACCCGATCCCGGTAGGCAGGGGAAACGGCTCCATCCTGCCCGAGGCGCTGAAAGAGGCCGGCGCCGTGGGCGTCATCCTTAACCACGCCGAGAAACCGATGACCTTGGCCGACTTGGCCCGGGCGATCAAGCGGGCGGACGAGGTGGGCTTGCTTTCGATGGTGTGCGCCGACTCCATCCGGGAGGCGGAGGCCATCGCCCACCTTGCCCCGAACATCATCGTGGCAGAACCCACTGAGTTGATCGGCACGGGACGAACCAGCGACGAGGAGTACGTGATCGCGACCACCTCGGCTATCAAGAGGGTTAACCCGGAGATCCAGGTACTACAAGCGGCCGGGATCAAGGATGGCCGGGACGTTTACAGGACGATCAGGGCGGGGGCCGACGCGACGGGTACCACCAGCGGGGTCATGAAGGCTGGGGACCCGGAGGCGATGCTGCACGAGATGGTCGCCGCCGTCAGGAAAGCGTGGGATGAGGTACATCACCCGGGAAGGTGATAATTGCAAGGTGAATTTCAAAACTAATTTCAGGATGAATTTCAGGAGCAAATTAAAAAATATGGAAACAACATAACTATACTATTCATCAATTAAAAAAAGAAGAAAATGAAACTTTACAGGGGAAGCATTGACTTGCAGTCGAAAGATCACAGGCCCGATTTTCACAACGTGACGGGCGAGGTAAAGAGAATCGTGAGCGAATCCGGTATTCAGAACGGTATTTGCGTCGTTTACTCGCACCACACCACCTGCTCGGTGATGACGCAGGAGTGCTCGCACGACCTCAACTTCTTCGGCAGGGAGTACCTGCAACAGGATTTGAACAACATCATGGAAAAACTCGTTCCTACTTGCAGGACGGAAGGTCAATACTTGCACCCGGGCCCGGAGCACATTAAATTCGCGCTCACCTTCCCGGACGAGGAGCCGAAAGGGAGCCTCAACACGGACGCTCACTTGCGCTCGGTGTTCTTCGGGCGTTCCGAGACCATACCCCTGATCGACGGGAAGCTCTCGCTGGGCGATTTCGGGTTCATCTACTTCGTGGACTGGGACCAGATCCGCGAGAGGAAAAGGGTTTGCGAGGTACACATCATCGGGGAGT
Organism: Bacteroidales bacterium; assembly: GCA_012838585.1. GTDB lineage: Bacteria > Bacteroidota > Bacteroidia > Bacteroidales > Dysgonomonadaceae > Proteiniphilum. The sequence continues at coordinate 24,233 of DUPB01000211.1, read as the reverse complement.
AGTCCCTACTCCAACCATCAAATGATCCTGTTTAAGGGCATAAAAAATTGAACCCACTTTTACTTACTCCTATTATTAAATTTCAGTACTTTGGCAGTGTAATCAAAGATGCATGCAAATATGCTTACGGAAACAAAATAAAACAAGCGGGTAAATGCCTGTTCGGTACAGTCTCTACGCGTTACCGATTGCACATTTCGTAACAAAGGGGGAAAAATGAAAAATAAATGTTTAATCAAAAGTATACTTTTACTGCTCTTTACAGGTGTATCCTGCTTTGCCCGGGGACAGGAGCAGATCCATAAAGAGAACGACAGCTCCTCCTCGCGACAACCCTCCATCAGGTGGGTGCAAGAAAGCAGTAATGCCGGGTGGGAAGCACGGGATTCCCAAGGGGAAGTCGTGTACAAGGGGTACATGTGGATACTGGGTGGATGGCACGATTCATACCAGGCTCCTCCCCGCGATGTATGGCGTTCGAACGATGGCAAGAGTTGGGAAAAGGTGCTGGATGACGCTCCCTGGCTACACAGCGACTTACCCATGAGCACTGTTTTTAAAAACCGGATGTGGATGATGGGGGGCTGGTACAACGGCCGCTTGGAAGGCCGCTCGGCAAGCAACAGCGTCTGGTCTTCCAAGAACGGCAAAGATTGGGAGCTGGTAACGGGAAACGCGGGTTGGGCTCCCCGCTGCGCGGCGGCAATCGTGATTTTTAAAAACAAGATGTGGATATTGGGAGGGACCACCGCCTATTATTACGGGGACAAAGAGTCCTTGCTGAACGACGTGTGGTATTCCGACGACGGGAAAAACTGGAAGCTGGCAACGGCAGATGCAGGTTGGCCCCCCCGGGCATACCACCAGGCAGTGGTACTGAACGATCGCGTGTATATCATGGGTGGGGGGAACTATGACCCCGAGTACTGGGGGTATAACGACGTGTGGAGCAGCGCCGACGGGATACACTGGCGACAGGAAACCCCCCGGGCTGGCTGGCACGAGAGGATATGGTTCTCCTCGGTGGCTTACAGGAATTGCATGTGGGTCATGGGTGGATGGTCGGGAAACCCGGGTAAGAACTGGGATGACGTCTGGTACTCGACCGACGGGAAGAACTGGACGGAATTGAAAACCGATGGCGTGAAATGGAAAGAGCGACACGAGCATTCCGCCTTCGTGTTCCAAGACAAGATATGGATTGCCGGTGGTATGACCCCCCCGCTTGTCAACGATGTATGGTCGTTGAAGTTGCCAAGAGAGAGAGGACGGCGGCCGAAGCTGGGGCAACCCTAAAGTCATCGCCGATGAAACCGGTTCCAATCAACTCAGCAATCACGGGATTATCCAGCTCGATGATGGGCGGATTCTACTGGGGATTAGCCACTACCGCGATGTTCGACCGATGACTAGCGACCTCGACATGGCAATCTTCGATGAAGCATGGTTGCAATAAAAATTACGCGTGTAGTCATTTTAAAACAGCAAAATGAGACAATGAAAAAAAAAATATTACTCTCGTTTTTTATTCTTCTTTCCTCTCTTCTCCAGGGCATATATGGCAAAAGCCATGCTGATGTTCCAACCTGGAAAGCGGGGGTAGCCGCAACGGTCATCACCCCCCGAGAACCCATGTGGATGGGAGGGTATTCATCCCGCACGACTCCTACCGAAAGGAAGGTTCACGACCTGTGGGCCAAGGCACTTTACCTCGAAGACGCGAGGAAGAGGGGTTCACTCATCATCACTTGCGACTTGGTCGGCCTTTCGAAGACCGTATCCAACCGTATCAAGGATGAGCTGTTCAAGAAGACGGGGCTGTCAAAGGCACAAATCATCCTGAACTGTTCTCACACCCATTCCGGGCCCGTCACGAGCGGGAACCTGATCAATATCTACCCGATCGACAGTGAAAACTTGGCGGTGGTCGACCAGTATACCGAACAGTTGTGCAAACAACTTGTCGCGTTAGCCGTGAAAGCCAAACAAAACGCCGAACCGGCAAAAGTTTTCTCTCAAAATGGCACCGTCCGTTTCCAGGTGAACAGGCGAAAGAACATGGAATCAGAGCTTACCAACCTTACCGAGTTAAAAGGGCCCAACGATTACTCGGTGCCGGTGTTGAAGGTGGAAGATAAGCAAGGGAATATCAAAGCTATAGTTTTCGGTTACGCCTGCCATCCCACCGTTCTGAACGGTTACGAGTGGTGCGGCGATTACCCCGGATTCGCGCAAGTAGAACTGGAAAAACTGTACCCCGGTGCGACGGCACTGTTCTTCCAAGGTGCCGGTGCCGACCAGAACCCCCTGCCCAGGCGGAGCATTCCCTTGGCCAAACAGTATGGCAAAGAGCTGGCCGCTGCCGTGGAGCAGATCATCAGCGAACCGATGCGGGAGTTACAACCACGACTTGAAACGGCCTATTCAGAAATCCCCCTGGAGATGGAAAATCCCCCGGGAGAAGCCGAGTTAGAGAGATTAAAGAAGGAGTACACGATTGATTACTACATACGATGGGCGGAAAGCATGCTGGTGAAATTAAGAAGGGGAGAGAAACTCCCTTCCGCCTACCCCTACCCGGTACAGGTATGGCAGCTGGGGGATCAGACCATCGTTGCACTGGGGGGAGAACTGATGATCAGTTACGCCCTCCGGTTAAAGGAACTACTGGGCGAAGATATTTTCGTGATGGGGTATTCAAACGATGTTACCGGTTATATCCCCTCAGACGCGGAGTTAGCCACGAAATGGGGGGAAGAGATCGAATCTTCCCATTTTGAATTCGACCTCCCTGCCAAATGGAAACCAGGATTGGAGAAGAAGATCATAGACGAAGTCGTTAATCTTGTAAATCAAACGAGTATGCAAACAACGAAAAGTGGCTTTTCGGTGAAAACAGACGTGGCATATTAGTAAGTTCACGATCATGAATATGTATTTAAAAACATCCGGTTTTACTTGCTCCCATTAATAAATCTCAGTACTTTGGCAGTGTAATCAAAGAAGCATGCAAACATGCTTAGGAAATCAAGAAATAACAAGCGGGTTAACGCTTGTTCGGTACAGTCCCCACGGGATACCGATTACACGTTTCATAACAAAAAGAAGAAATGAAAAATCGGTGTTTATTCAAGAGTATACTTTTACTGCTCATTACAGGTATATCCTGCTTTCTCCTGGGACAGGGGCAGATTCATATAGAGAAAGATAATCCTTTCCTGCAGTACCCCTCCATCAAGTGGGTACAGGAAAGCAGTAGTGCCGGGTGGGAAGCACGGGATTCCCAGGGGGAACTCGTGTACAAGGGGTACATGTGGATACTGGGTGGGTGGCACGATTCATACCAGGCACCTCCCCGCGACGTGTGGCGTTCGAACGATGGCAAGAGTTGGGAAAAGGTGCTGGACAACGCTCCTTGGCTGCACAGCGACTTACCCATGAGCGCCGTTTTTAAAAACCGGATGTGGATGATGGGGGGCTGGTACAACGGCCGCTTGGAAGGCCGTTCGGCAAGCAACAGCGTCTGGTCTTCCAAGAACGGCAAAGATTGGGAACTGGTAACGGGAAACGCAGGTAAGAATTGGGACGACGTCTGGTACTCGACCGACGGGAAGAACTGGACGAAATTGAAAACCGAAGGCGTGAAATGGAAAGAGCGACACGAGCATTCCGCCTTCGTGTTCCAAGACAAGATATGGATCGCGGGTGGTATGACCCCCCCGCTTGTCAACGATGTATGGTCGTTGAAGTTGCCAGAAAAGGAAAGGGAATGGGAATAATTGATGAAGCCCCAATCATAGCAAAGAAGAGGTAATGTCAAGGAAAACTTTTTCAAAGGTTATGAGACAAGTAACTAAAATATTATTGCTTTTGGCGTTGATGCATGGCGTGAATTGCCTGTGCGCCGAAAATGCAGGGAAAGAAAATCCACCGTGTAAGGATATCAGGGTGATTCACACGCCTTCAGAACCCAGTCAGGAGTTCGCCAGCTTTGAGGAGGATGAAAACACGCCCGCTACAAGCTTTGTAGCACGAGGTTCAAGGTTAAAGGAGGTTTACATATGGGTCCACGAACCATTGAGCGGGTCTGTTGGAGCGCAGGTATTGCACGGGGGATTTTCAGGGCCGGTAATTGCAACCGGGATCGTGTCGGGGAAGGATAAGGGAAAACAGGAAGTCCTCTTTTCAAACGACATCTACCTTGAAAAAGGAGAAACCTACTGTCTCAAGTTGTTCAAGGGGGAACCCGCGACGGTACAAGGCTCCGTGGCCAGGGCGGCAGAAAACTCCGACGAGATCCAAGGCTATAACTCTTCCGGCCCCGTCGCGTATGATCTTGCCCACGAGCTCCTGTTCGATGAATGGGAGGGCGTTCCCGCGCTAAAAAAGATACTTGAAGGAAAGAAAAAGCTCGTTGAAGGGTATGAACAAAAGGTGAACGCGGCACTTGATGCAGCAACGGACGTATGGGGAGAGCAGGTACTGGCATTACCCGAGGGACCCACTTTCGAAAACATCAAAGATTACTTGACCCCGTTGAAAATCCTGGGAACGGCGTACACTGAATCGGGAATCTATTACATCCCGTTCGGCAGGCCGGTCAATCTCGCGGGATTTGGTCCCGCGGCCTTGCACGTGGGAGACGGGAGCCAAATTATCTCGCAAGAGCTTTCAGGCGATAAAGTCACCGTTTTCACGGGAGCCTCGGGGAACGAGCGATACGGTTATTTCGAGGCATCCCTGGAGCAGGAACGCCTTGAAGGGGGATATTACCCGGTACTGCAAAATCAATACACGGACGTGGACGGGGTGACCTACTTTCAGGAATCCTTTTCCGATTACCTGTTCGCGACAACCGAGTTGGTCAGTTTCGTGAAGTTGAAAGTATCTAAAGGAGCATCCGGTATCGACTCGGTGAAGGTAGCTTTCCTTTTTTCAGACAAGGAAAAACTGGTTCTGGAAGACAACACCATCAAGTCCGGTAACAAGACAAGGGCCTTTGTATCTCCCGGCGGGATACTCAGCGAGGGTAACCGGCTTGTATATGACCTGGACATCAGTAAAGGAGACCGTGAATTATACCTTGCCAGGTTGTTACATCCCGCGAGATGCGATCATAAAATGACCATAACGGCGGATTTGTACCAAGCGGAAAAGAGAGAGTTGAAAGATTACTGGGACGGGGAACTGGCGAAGGGAGCAACGTTCGACGTCCCGGAAGAACGGGTCAATAACGCCTGCAAGAACCTGCTCATCCAAAACTTTTTCCATGGATACCTTTACAGTATCGGTAATGCTTACCAAAACTGGTATCAGCCGGAGTGCAATGACGCGGCACAGGTACTGGGCGAGTTTGGCTTTTTAAAAAGGCAAAGGGCTATTCACGAGGTCCTGTTTTCCCGTCCACCCAAACCATACAGGACATGGGAGATGGGTGAACTGCTTTCACATTTCGCGCAATATTTTTACATCTCCCGGGATACCACTTTCATCAGGGATTACCAACCCGAGATCCTGGAATATCTACGCCAATTCGAGCAGCATATGATAGATTCAGACAAGGGTGTTTTGGCCGCTCAAATTTACGATGGAGATATCCCCAATAAGGGCCTTTACCTCCATCACCAGGCGGTAGCATGGCGAGGGATGCGGGATATGGCTTTTATTCTGAAATCGTTGGGCGACACGGGAAATGGCGACAGGTATTTATCCCTTGCCCAACAGCTTCAAGCTCGCCTTACCAATGAGATCCACAACTGTAAGACCCTCTTGCCCGATGGCAGTCTCTTTATTCCCACGGAGCTTTTCACGGAGGAAAAGCCCGAGCCATACGAGAATATTACCGAAACGAGGTACGGCTCTTACTGGAATCTCGTTTTCCCCTACGCCGCGGCTTCCGGTTTACTGGACAGGGAGATGTTGTCGGGATATTACCGGTACCTCAAAAATCACGGTGCTTTTTTGCTGGGAATGGTGCGCTTCAACTATTACCCGTTACCCACGGGAAGCTATAAAATAGACGGCCTCCCGGGATATAAAACACCCGGGCTGGATAACGTGTACGGGCCGTGCCTGAGCAGGGTTATGGCCATAATGGATGACCCCGATAGGATGGTACTTTCCTTTTACGCGAAATTGGCCCACGGGATGACCCGTGACACGTTTATTTCCGGCGAGGGTGACACGGTAGGACCTTTTCCCGACGAATATTACAGGACTTTTTACCTGGGTCCTGCCAATGCGAACAACGGCTGGTTCTTGATGATGCTCAGGTTAATGTTGATCGCTGAGACGGAAGGGGAAAACGGCACACCGGAAAAATTGCAACTCGCTTTTTCCACCCCGAGGGGATGGTTGGAGCAGGGGAAACAGATCCGTGTATCGAAGGCTCCCACTTTCTTCGGTGAAATTGATTACCGGATTTCTTCCGATATCGACAACGGGAATGTTCATGTCACCCTGTCGATGCCAAAGCAAGCGGACTCAGCTTCCCAAATCTTGTTGAGATTAAGAACCCCGGGAAACAAGACAATCAAAAAAGTAACTATCAACGGAAAAGGATATAAGGCTTTTGATGTGAAAAGTGAAACAATCGATCTTACAGGGAAAACGGGATTAATCCGTTTATCTGTTCGATATTAAATACCAGAACATATTTGAAACGAAATATGATTTGTGAACTAAATAGAAAAACATGATGATTAAAAAATGGTTCTCGGATGTAAGCGTCTCGCTGTTTTGCTCTTTATTGGCCGTTGTTTCCTTCATATCATGTCAAAAAATTGGCATAGAGAACGCGTACTTTACATACGAGATATCTCCCAAGGGAAAGAACCTTGGCTTTGTCGATAAAACCAGCGGGGTCGATTACCTCTACTCCGATACGGTATCCTATTGCGCTTACGTGGTTCGGGATGGGAAAAGAGAGCATGTTCAATCAGTATCTTTAAGCGATAACGTGCTGAGCCTCGATTTCGGGGATAGCGGGGTAACTGCCAAAGTTCAGGTCGAACCGGTTAATGACCATGTTATCTTAAGGGTAATCGATGTAACCGGGAGTGTAGAATCATTGACTTTCCTGAATATTCCCCTGGAATTAGAAGCGATGCCCGAGGAACCGTTCGCCACCTGCGCCCTTTCATTGAATCTATTCACCCACGTGCGTCAACTGCCCGCCTTGCAGAACAACTTATGGGCGACATGTTACCAACGTTTCGGCATGAAAAACGCGGAAGTGGCCCTGCTGGGGGTGCCTCAACAAGAGGTACTGCCCACCATTCGGAAAGTGATCAAGGGAGCCAAGGAGATCCCCTTTTCCGATCAAGGGGGGGCATGGGCACGAACGGGGAAGGAGGGTTACGGCTCCTACCTGATGAATTTCGGCACGTTGACCGAAGAGACGGTAGACGAGTGGATCGAGACCTGCAAAAGGTTGGGTTTCACGCAGGTTGACAATCACGGTGGCGGTGGTTTCTTTGAATTCGGCACCTTCGAGTTGAACAAGCAAAAATGGCCGGACGGTTGGGAGTCATTCAAGCGAATCAACCGACGGCTACACGATGCCGGTATCTCCTCCATATTCCACACCTACGCCTTTTTCATCGATAAAAGCTCCATTTACGTCTCCCCCGTTCCCAGTAAAGACCTGGGGTACGCCACCACTTTTACCCTGGCGCAATCGTTGGATGAGACAGCCACAGAGATGGTGGTCAGGGAGTCCACGGCGAATATCTCGATCGTGACCGGTTTTCACACGGAAAATAGCGTTACCCTCCGGGTTGGCGACGAATTGATGACTTTCAGTGGAGTAACACGGGAGCCGCCTTATACATTCACGGGTCTCCGGCGCGGGGCAAATGGCACGAGACCATCGGCACACGATGCCAACGAGACGGCTTTTCATTTAAGCGAACGTTTCGGTAGGTTCGTTCCCGGCCCCGATACCGAACTCTTTAAAGAGATGGCACGCCGCCACGCTGAAATCGTGAACGATTGCGGGTTCGACGGGATCTACCTGGACGCTATCGATGGGAGCGCCGTGCTTGGCGGCGAAGAGAACTTCTGGTATTACGGGACGAAGTTCATTTTCGAGATAGCCAAGCACTTGAAACGTCCCGTGGGGATGGAGATGAGCTCCATGGCACACCACTGGTGGCATTACCGGTCAAGGTACCAGGCGTGGGATCGCCCCGTCCGTGGCTATAAACGATTCCTGGACATCCACCTGGCCTCGATAAAAAACCCGAGTTACTTTCTCCCTGAACAGATAAAATCCAACGAGTGGGAGCATGGCTTGTGGCGCGGGCACACCCCCTTGATTGACAAATACGCCTCGGCAGAGTCGAGCCAGACCATGTTGCCGTTGCACCTGGGGTGGTGGGGCAATCAAACCTGGGCGCCCCCGCAAGTAGAGCCTACCTTCTTTGACGACATCGAGTACCTGGGTTGTAAAATGATCGGTAACAACGCCGGGTTCTCTCAATTAGGGGGCGTTGATGAAGAAACGCTCCAGGATATCCCGCTATTCAAGAGGAGCGCGGAACTTCTCAAGCAATATGAAGAGCTGCGCCGTGCCAATTACTTTAACGATTCCGTCCGATCGCTTTTGCGTCAAGCGGGAAAAGAGTACACGTTATTCCGGGACGAGGCGGGAAACTGGAACTTTAAACCGGCCATTTACGAGAAACAGAAGATCTCGGGATTGAATCATCCTTCCGCCAGCTGGGTGGTAAACAATCCTTTTGACTCCCAACCCGTGAAGTTGAGAATAGAACCCCTGCTAGCCGTGAAATCGTATGACGACCCTTCCGCCATTCTCCTCGCCGATTTTTCTTCACCCGGTAATTTCAACCAGGAAGCATCTGCCGATGGAGTCTCCGGGGTAATCAAGCCCTCCCCGGAAAAAACGCCAAGCGGGGAACCAAGCGGTCAATTCTCGGCGACCAACGCGAGGGCGATACCCCGCGAGGGCGCTTACGTGAACATGGAGAAGACTTTCGCTCCCGGGATCAACCTCGCGAATAACCAGGCGTTGGGAGTATGGGTGAAAGGGGATGGCAGCGGGCAATTGCTCAACCTTAGCTTAAGAAGCCCCATCCATGTTTCTCACGGGGCGCACGGCGATCGTTTTATAAAGGTTGACTTTACCGGGTGGCAGTATTTCGAGCTGGTCGAAATTGAATCGTCGGAAATCAGCAACTATATTTGGCCCGATGATTCCCGTTTCTACGTTTACGATTCATACAGGCACACGATACGGTTTAAAAACATCGACAAACTCCAGCTATGGTATAATAACCTTCCCGGCAAGAAAGAGGTCAGCTGTTTACTAGGTCCCGTCAAAGCATTGCCCACGGTGCCGTTAACGATTGAGAACCCGGTAATCACGCTGAACGGGGAGAGGTTGGTAATCCCGGTAAAGATGGAATCGGGAATGTATCTCGAGCTCCTCTCTCCGACAGATTGCAAGCTATACAGGTCTAAAGGTGAATTGCTACAGGAGGTCACGTTAGAAGGCAAAATCCCCTCTTTAATCCCCGGGGAGAACGAAATCTCATTTTCATGTACCGGCCCTGAAGATGTAAACACGCGGGTACAGGTCACGGTGATCGCCCACGGCAAACCGCTTGATATAAGATAAGTAGCTTTTTAAGCACCAAACAGCCAACCCTGCCCGCAAAATCTTAAAAAGCAGGATATTCGCATGGTATTGGATTTTTTTGTGTAGATTTGAGAAAAACTACTTATCATGAAAAAGGGAACAGTGCGTGTAATCACGGTGCTTGGCATGGCTATCGCGTTGTCTGTAGTCTGGGTGGCCTGTCATAAGCTACGGACGACGAAAAGCGGAACAGAGGGTGCGTCAACCAAAGAGGCGTTTCGGGGCATCGTCCTCTACCCAAGCGATATACGCTCTTTGGGCGCGGAAAAGCTGGTCGACATTTTGAAGGGGGCAGGCATCAACCTGCTGGGGATTCACTCCAACACCATCACGGAAGACTTGGACAGCTTGAGGATATACCTGGAGGGCGCCGACGGCCAACTGTTGATGGGGTTATGTCAAAAGAACGGCATCGACGTGGAGTATGAATGCCACGTCTTAAAAGAGATGCTGCCCCGCTCCCTGTTCGACACGCATCCCGAATATTTCAGGTTAGATGCTAAGGGAACACGTACAAACGACCTCAACATCTGTTTCTCCTCTGACGAGGCATGGGCGGTTATCGAAAAAAACGTGATGGAATTGCTTCGGTGGTTGCAACCGACGACCAACCGCTATTTCTTCTGGATTGATGATTCCCGCGATGGGTTTTGCCACTGCGACAAATGCGCTCCCTATTCACCCAGCGACCAAGCGCTATTGTACGAGAACAGGATGTTGCAAATTATTCGCAAGGTGAACCCCGAGGCTACATTGGCCCACCTAGCCTATGCCAGCACCCTGGAAGCACCGGGAACGGTGAAACCGCTGGAAGGAATCTTTCTGGAGTTTGCCCCCATTGGACGCAACTACGCCAATCCCCTGCCGCTGGAAGAGCATAACGCCCTGAAAAAGAACTTAGAGGTTTTCCCAAAAGAGACAGCACACGTGCTGGAGTACTGGCTGGACGCTTCCATGTTCTCCAGGTGGGATAGAAACAACTGGACCCAAGTCCCGTGGAATCCCGATGAGTGCCAACGCGATATCGAACTGTACCGGGAGTTGGGAATCGAATCGTTCACCACCTTTGCCACGTGGATGTTGCACCAACGCTACTTTGAACTGCACGGCCAAGACGAGGCGGTGAAAGCAGTAAACGAATATGGCTCCTTGCTAAAACAGGGCTCCTTGTAAAAACAGGGTTCTTCCCAAAAGGAACATGATAATCAATAAAAAAATCAAATCATATGCACTACTCAAGAAGAAAATTTATCGCCACAGCGGCATCGGGGGTGGCCGCCACCGCGGTTACACCAATGGCATTGGCCGCGAATCAACCGGGAACGAACCATGCATCCTCAACCATGGAGAGCTCCCGGCGAGTGAAGCCCTCGGAGTTTATCATCTTTCCCTGGGGCGGTATGCCTGGAGCTCCTGCTAACGGGCCATGGGGCGACCTGGTCGACATCGATCATATGATGAAGGACCTCTTCGATTGCGGATTCAACACGAGCGGCTTCACCCGCACGCAAAACATTCGCCACATCAGGAACAACCAACTGGCAGGTATCCTATCGGTCGGGATCAACACGAACCAAGAGATCACGCAGGAGGAGGCCGACAACACCATCCGGAAGGTCATGGAGTCGATTACCGACCCTGAAGACCGAAAAGCGGTACACGCGATCTACATCCGCGATGAGCCAAACGCCTCCCTCTTTCCAAGACTAGCCATCTGGTCAGAGGCGGTAAAAAAGCAAGGGATCCTACCCTACATCAACCTGTTCCCCGATTACGCCGGCCCCGAGGGATTGGGAACAAAAGATTACCAGGAGCACCTCGATCAATACGTAGAGATTTGTGACCCACCCTACATCTCGTACGACAACTACTCCCTGTTTGAAGGGGGACAACTGGATGAAGACCGGTTCTACGGGAATATCGAATCTATCCGCCTAAAATCGCTGCAAGCCGGTATCCCCTTCTGGAACGTGATCCTCGCGAATGCGCACTTCAAGTATGCCGAACCGTCGGATGCCACATTCGCCATACAGGTATACTCCACCCTGGCATACGGGGGAAGAGGAATCGGTTACTTCACCTACTACACGCCCCAGGTTGGCAATTACCGGCTCGCGCCAATAGACCGTTTCGGCTACCGCACGAAAACGTGGGAGATGATGCGGAACATCAACCTGCAGGTGCACTCTCTCGCCCCCACCTATTGCCAGTTAAAGAGCGTCAACGTGTTTCATACCGGCCACATCGTCAGAAACGGGCGGGGCATCGAAACGGCCAAGCTGGTGGAATCGATCAGCAACGAGTCGCTTTTGGTGGGTGAATTCGTCCACCCCGATGGGAAGCCGTATGCCATGGTCGTCAACAAGGATATGCACTCCTCCATCGTGTTTGACATCGAGTTTAAGGAAAAGGGACGAATCATGATCGTCAGCCAGTTTAATCAAGGGCGGGTTCCCTTTCAGGGAGAACAGAAATGGCTCGCACCGGGATGCGGTGTTTTGCTAACGATCGAATAAAACAACGAAATCAAATGAAACAACAAGGACAAAATCGAACAAAACAACAGGGGCGACTAAAACAACGGGATAGCTGTTTTTTCTTGCTGGCCGTGGTGATGATTGCCGCAACAACCCACATAACGGGGCAAAACCTGAGTGGGAACTACGCCAACAACCGGCCACCGCTGGTCACGAAACCCTACGTGGCGCTGCCCATCGGTAACATAAAACCCGCGGGATGGCTGGAAGAGCAACTCGATCGGATGGCAACGGGAATGACGGGACACCTGGACACCATCTACGAACAGGTAATGGGAACCCGCAACGGGTGGTTAGGGGGAGATGGTGACGTGTGGGAACGAGGCCCCTACTGGCTGGACGGCCTGCTCCCACTGGCCTACATCACCGAGAACAAACAGCTGATCGACAAGGTGCAACCCTGGATCGAGTGGACACTGGCATCGCAACAACCTAACGGCTACTTCGGTCCCGATACCGACCGACCCTATGAACCGGGGCTGCAAAGGGGCAACGCACACGACTGGTGGCCTAAGATGGTGATGCTGAAAGTGATGCAGCAATACTACTCGGCAACTGGCGATGAACGGGTAATCCCGTTCATGACCAACTACTTCAAGTACCAGCTGGAGGAGTTGCCGAAAACGCCGCTGGGTCACTGGACCTTCTGGGGAGAACAGCGGGGAGGAGACAACCTGATGATCGTTTACTGGCTCTACAACATCACGGGAGACCCGTTCCTGCTCGAACTGGGAGAGCTGATCCACAGGCAAACCCTGAACTGGACAGACATCTTCCTGCACCAAGATCACCTGAAGCGCCAGCATAGCCTGCACTGCGTGAACCTGGCGCAGGGCTTTAAAGAGCCGGTCATCTACTACCAGCAAAGCAAAGAGGTCAAGCAGCTGCAAGCGGTAAAAAAGGCCGTGAAGGATATGCGTAGCACCATCGCCTTCCCCACCGGCCTGTGGGCGGGCGACGAGCTGCTCCGTTTTGGCAACCCCAACTATGGATCCGAACTATGCACCGCTGTAGAGATGATGTTCTCGCTGGAGAAAATTTTGGAAATCACCGGTGATGTCCAATGGGCCGACCACCTGGAACGTATCGCGTACAACGCTCTACCCACCCAAATCGCCGACGACTTCTCCGCACGACAATATTATCAGCAAGTCAATCAGGTGGCCGTCACCCGGGTAGTGCGCGATTTCGTCACCCCACACGACGACACGGACAACCTGTACGGCACCTTAACCGGATACCCCTGTTGCACATCGAATATGCATCAGGGATGGCCCAAACTGGTACAGAACCTGTGGTACGCGACGGCCGATAATGGCATCGCGGCACTGGTGTACGCGCCATCGACGGTGAAGGCGAAAGTGGCGAACGGAATCGAGATACACGTGACCGAGGAGACCGCCTACCCGTTCCAGGAAACGATTCACTTTACCCTCTCTTTCAGTGACAAGAAGGTGAAGAGAGCCTTTTTCCCTTTTCACCTGCGGATACCGGCATGGTGTAAACACCCGGTCGTCCGGCTCAACGGGGAGGAGATCCCCATATATGCCTATCAAGGGGAGATCGCACGGGTGAACCGAGAATGGCACGAAGGGGATAGGCTCACCCTGGAACTGCCCATGGAGCTCGAGGCGACCTACTGGTTCGATGGTGCCGCCGTGATCGAGCGGGGGCCACTTGTCTTCGCCCTGAAGATGAACGAACAGTGGACGAAGAAAAAGATGGAACCCGAAAAGGTTCAACAATACGGCGAATGGTATTACGAGGTGACATCCGATTCGCCGTGGAATTTCGCGTTAAACAGGCACCAACTACGCCCGGAAAACATCAACCAATTCTTCACGGTAGAGAAAGTGGAAACCGTGACACGCTACCCGTGGAGCCTTGAGAATGCGCCCATCACCATTAAAGGGAAAGGGCGCATCGTTCCCACGTGGCAAGCATACCGGGGTTCTGCCGGGCCCATCTCCTTCTTCACGCAGCAAGGACCCGACACCTCGGAGGAGGTGGAGATAGAACTCATCCCCTTTGGATGTACCACCCTGCGAATCACCGAGTTTCCAGTCAGAAACTAAGGATTCAACATTAAAAAGGCATCGCCGTGAACGAATTTGTCTACAACGTAACCGTGAAATAAGATGAGGATAAAAGGAAAACTACACTTGATGGGGATAACAATGCTCACCTGCGTTGCGGTTTGCGGGCCATTGAACGGGCAAACCCATGAACAAACAAACAGACAAGCCCAAGAACCATTGCACAGGCAAACCCTTGAACAAGCTCAAAAGCAACCCCAAGGGCAGGGACAATTCCAAAGTCAATACGAAAGCCAAAACCAAAGCCACCCCCAAAAAAACAAGGGATATCCCGCCAGGGATGCCCACCTGGATTTGCTGCAGGGGTTCATCAACCCTCCTGAAGGGTACGGGAACGTGCCGTTCTACTGGTGGAATGGGGACACGCTGAAAAAAGAGCGCCTACGGGAACAGCTGGATATACTGGCGGCCTCGGCAACCGATGGCTTCGCAGTCAGCTACATCCACACGCACCCGCGGATCGACACGCTGGAGAACAAAGGGGGCTACGGCCTGTACGGGATGACGGAGCCGGGCGCACCCAACGTGTTCTCCGACGAGTGGTGGGAGATATGGAACTGGTTTTCCGGGGAGTGCGGCAAAAGGGGTATGGGGGTCGGCCTGGATGACTACACGGTAGGCTGGCCCGGGAACGGCTTCTACCCTGACGAGTTGGACAGCCTGCCCGCCTTTCAAGGGTACCAGGGAAAGCTGGCAATCACGGTAGACACGGTGCCGGGAGGCGAGCGATACAGTGCCGACCTCCCCGAGAACCTGCTAGCGGTGGTGGCCTGGCCAGGACAGGTAGTGCTCGCCGGCGAGGGAGACAAAGGCTCTATCCGGTGGAGAGCGCCAAAGGGAGAGGAGAGCCGTGTCTACACCATCACGACCCAACCCGGGTACGTGCTCCATCCCGAGCACGGGCAAAGGTTGGTGGAGGTCTACTTCGACCGCTTCGAACAGCGCATGGACGAAGCGGGGCGGAAAGGGATGAACTACTTCTTTCAAGACGAGCTGGCCTACCCGATTACCACGCGCTCCTGGTCGGACGATTTCAGGGAGGAGTTTCTTAATAGAAAGGGCTACGACATCGTCCCCTACCTGCCCGCTCTGGTGGAAGAGATCGGACCGGAAATGCCTAAGGTGAGACTCGACTATTGCGAAGTGCTGATGGACCTTTCGGAAGAGAGATACTACAAACCGATTTACGACTGGCACGCGGAGAGGGGGTTGATGTACGGGGCCGACAACCTTAGTCGCGGGAAGAACCCGACCGCCTACATCGATTACTTCAGGGCGAACTCCTGGTACACGGCACCCGGGAACGATGCGCCGGCAAGGGGTTCCAGCTTCATCGAGACGAAGGTATCCAGCTCCATCACCCACCTGTACCAGCGGCCGCGCACCTGGCTGGAGGCCTTCCACAGCATGGGATGGGGCAGCTCGGGAGCGTGGCTCACCCAGCAAATCGACCACCACTTCGTGGCAGGGGGAAACCTGGTCTGCATGCACGGCCTCTACTATTCAACGCACGGGGGATGGTGGGAGTGGGCGCCGCCCGATTTTCACTTCAGGATGCCCTACTGGCCCCACATGAAGCAGTGGCTCGAGTACACGGAGCGGATGAGCTACCTGCTGAGTCAGGGAAGCCACGTGTGCGACATCGCCCTACTCTACCCTACGGAGCCGATGCAGGCCTACCCGGGAACAAAGCCCGACAGCGTGTTCGCCACGGCCAGGAAGCTGAGCGACTCGGGCCTTGACTACGACTTCGTGGACTTCCGTTCCTTGAGGGACGCTGTTATCTCGGGCAACACGCTAAAGATGGCGGACGAGCGTTACCAGATCATCCTGCTGGCAGATATGAAGGCGATCCACTTCGCTTCGCTTCAAAAGATCGTCGATTTTTACCGCTCGGGCGGCATCGTACTGGCCACTGGTGAGCTCCCGCGTGCCAGCGATCGACAAGGGGAGAATGACCCGGAGGTGGACCGTCTCGTGAAGGAGCTGTTCGGCATCACGGCCAAGGAACGGGACGAGGAGAAAAACGTCGATAAGCAAACCAACCAAGCGGGAGGCATTGGCTGGTACATCACCGAATCGCTGGAAAAACAGATTCCCGGGCTCATCACGCCGGACTTCCTGCCAGGAAATGGAACGGGGAAGGTGCTGCATCGGAGGATCGGCCAACGGGATCTCTACATGGTAACCGACGTAGAAAAGGATACCGACTGTTTCTTCCGTGCCAAGGGGAAGGTGGAACTGTGGGATGCCCACGCGGGTACCACGGAACCCTACCCCGTTCAAAAAGTAACGGACGAGGGAACATGGGTGCGCCTACAAAAAGAGACGGGCAACTCCTACTTGATCGTCTTCTCACCGGGCGAACCCAAAAGGGCGAAGGAAGTAATCGCAGAGGCAGATCCCACCATGCGGGTATCGCTGGATGGCGAATGGGAGGCGGAGCTGGTACCCACCCTGAACAACAAATGGGGAGACTACCGGTTCCCCGCCTTCGATGGGATGATCGGGGCAGAAGCGCGCTCCTTCAAGTGCATACCCGTATCACTCCCCCCGACATCACTCATACCATCCTCGAAATCTGACCCGGAACGAAACACGCAATCAACTTCCAACCCTGAGCCGAACTTACCCTCGGATTTGGACTGGACGAAGCCGGAGTTTGACGACAGCAATTGGAAGGAAGAGATCTACGGGTATGGACCACAAGTCGAAACCAAAGCGGAGGGCATGTCTGACTGGGAGACGGTCTCCTTCTCCTGGCAATACGGCGTATGGGACAATCCCGGGGGACAGGGGTACCACGGCCTGAAAGGGAAGGTAGACGACCGCTTCTTTATCTTGGACAAGGGAAAGAACCAGCAGTTCCGTACACACGTCTACGCGCCCGAGAACGGGGGCTACCGGATTGAGACAGATGGGGTGAAACCCGACCGCGTGCGAATAGATGGCGAAGAGGTGGAAAAGCGGGTAACCATGACAAAAGGATGGCACCAACTGGAAGTTGATTACTCCGGTTCGGAGAAGGTGGACTTTCAAGCGCGTACCGGCTCCATGCCGGACAACCGAAAACGAAGCATCGTGGTCATCTACCCGATAGAGACGCCAACGCCGGAAAAGTTATCCCCCTACGCCAACGAGGTCGCCTCCCGGTGGAACCGGAGCGGCCAACTGATGTTTAACCCCTATGAAGGGGGGAAGGATTCCCGTGGGGAACAGGCAAGCGAGCAGGCACAAAAGCTAAGTGATGTACAAGATCACAATGAGACAAAGTACAGTGCTGGACAACAAGGCAACTGGAACTTCCGTTTTAAAACCGCGCCGGGGCTTGAAGAGATGACCTTTGCGGTACACGGCGAAGTGGTGGCCCTGTGGTTTAACGGCAAGAGGATCCAGCCCGAAGAGCTACGGCTTGTACCTGAAAAGGACAACCAAAGAGAATATCTTGTCCGCCTTGATAAAAAAGAGGAGAGGGTTGGACAGGTGGCCCTTACCGTCCGCCCCGAGATAGGCTACCAAGGAGCGAGCGTCTTCCCGGAACCGATCCGCCTCAAAACCTCCTCGGGTATCATGGAGACCGGGGACTGGTCGGAACAAGGAGCTCTCCGCTACTACTCGGGGGGCATGCGCTACAAGAAAAAGGTTACACTACCCATTGTGGATGAAACGAGTGGTCGGGGCAAGGTAATGCTGGATTTGGGAGAGGTAATTGCCACGTGCGAGGTCAAGGTGAACGGGGAGTCGGCAGGTATCCTGATTGCTCCACCCTATCGACTGGATATCACCCCTTTCGTGGGCGACGGGCAGGAGATCGAGATCGAGGTACTGGTATACAGCACCCTCTCGAACCATTACCAAACCCTACCCACCCCCTACCGGGGAAACCCCAAGGCCGGGTTAATCGGACCAGTTGCTATCCTAACCTATGACATGGAGCAGCCGTAAATAAGCACACCCCTTGCACCATCTTCACGAAAAATGCGTATCTTCGCCGCAAAGAGAATTCAATCAATTTAAAATAACCGTGTAAAATGAAGAAAACAATCTCCTTTTTCCTGCTTTTGGCCTGCACTTCCTGGCTCTTCGCCCAAAGTACGCCATCGATTATCCCGTTACCGAAAACGTTTCAAGCAAAGAGCGATTCGTTTGTCCTGGATGCAAACGTGGCCATCCATTTTAACGACCCGCTATTGGCCGATGAGGCTCACTTTTTACAGGGGAAAGTTTTTGATGACAAAGGATTTGTCCTCCCCATGGGAAAAGATCTTAAAGAGAAGAGCATCGCGCTGATCCTCAAAAAAGACAACAACCCGCCGGGAGCCTATCGCTTGACAATGAGCAGCCAATCCATTCAAATTGAATCCGGCTCCGAAGAAGGTCTATTCAATGGCATCGTCTCCCTAATGCAATTGAACCAATTCTCCTCCTCGGATGCCATCCCGTGCTGGGATATCGAGGATGCCCCCAAGCATGGTTGGCGGGGGGTTATGCTCGATGAGTCCCGCCACTTCTTCGGCAAGGAGAAAGTGAAGTCGCTGCTCGACTGGATGGCTTTCTACAAGCTAAACAAGTTTCACTGGCACTTGACCGATGAGCCTGGCTGGCGGGTGGAAATTAAAAAATACCCCTTGCTCACCTACATCGGGGGAATCGGGAATGATACCGATCACGATGCGGCACCCACCTACTACACCCAGGAAGATATTCGCGAGATCGTGAAATACGCGGCGGAACGTAAAATCACGGTAATCCCCGAGGTGGACATGCCGGGGCACGCGCGCGCCGCGAACAGGGCCTACCCTGAATTCAGCGGGGGCGGATCGAAGCGGTACCCCAACTTCACATTCAACCCGGGACTTGAAGGCACCTACAGCTACTTGACAGATATACTGAAGGAGGTCGACATGCTGTTCCCCTCGCAAATGATCCACTTGGGAGGCGACGAAGTCCATTTCGGGAACCAGCAATGGAACGACATCGAGGGGGTACAACGATTGATGGCGGAAAATAACTATACCGACCTCACTGAAGTGGAGAAATACTTCATGGTACGGATGGCCGACTCGCTTTACGCGATGGGCAACAAGTTCCTCGCGTGGGACGAGATGGCAGACATCTCGCTGCCCGTGGACAAGACCATCATCTTCTGGTGGCGGCACGAAAAACCGGATTACCTTACCAAAGCGCTGGACAGGAACTACCCGATAGTGCTCTGCCCGAGGATCCCGTTGTACTTCGATTTCGTGCAGCATGAATCACACCAGGTGGGAAGAAGATGGGCCGGAGCTTATTGTGAACTGGAAGGAGTATACCAATTCAACGCGGAGCAATACGCTGGCGACCGGACCCAGCAAGTGTTGGGAGTCCAAGCGAACCTGTGGACGGAACACATTAAAACGCTGGAACGCCTCGACTTCATGACCTTCCCGAGAATAAGCGCCCTCGCGGAAGCGGCCTGGGGTACCAACACCGACTTCTCCGACTACCAAGAGAGGCTCGGTGACCACCTGACGCTATACCGGGAGCATGGCATCTACTACTTCAACCCCTTCTCACCCGAAGAGTTCGTTGAGCCCGTGGAATAACGAGTTGGCTCTATCCACCTGATTCACGGGTTAACCGTCCACTATCGCTCACTAAGCGTTAGAGCATAATTTACCAGCATCGCCGAGGCTTCCTTTATAAAGCCGACGATGCTGGCTTTATTTGGGGGGCTACTCATTGATCGAAGTTGCTACCTTCACTTTTTCTTCCGCATCCTTTCCTTTTTTAGTAGCAATAATAATCACCCCATCTTTTCCTTTTTCGCCGTACAGCTCTATAGCCGATTTGCTTTTTAAGACTGAAATGGATTCGATATCATCAGGGTCGACATCATTTAGCGACTCTACCTCCTCCCCATCTACAAAAAATAACGGTTCTCCTTTCAACGCATCAGTACCACGTACTACAGTTTTGCCTCCCAGTTCTTTATCTTTATCGATTTCAACATCTTCCCTTTTTGCCGAACCGACCACCAACACTTCTTCCGGCTGCAATGAAATCACTAAATTATTTTCGGCTTTTTCCACCTTATATTCAAACAGTTTGTAACCCACCATCATGAATTGCAGCACATCTCCTTTATCGGCGTTTATGGCGAATTTTCCTTCGGTATCCGTAACGGTACCGGCAGTTGAACCTTTAATAACCACGGCTACACCAGCGATGGCTTTTCCTGCTTCGTCCAGCACTTGTCCGGAAATAGTCATCTTTTCGGCTGTTAATTCCATATTGTCAGCCTCCTTTTCCACTGCTTTCGCGTTCAGCTTGGGAACCGAAAGTGCCACCATAGCCAGGAACAACATGGGAAGCGCCACGCTGTAACCCCATCTCATCCGTTTGTCTGTTTTACTTTTCGTCATCATTTGAATTCGTTTGTGCAAATCGCGTTGACGAAAATTATTTGCCAGGCTAAACTTGTGCTCGCCCACGCTTTTGCGGATTAATAAAAGTTGATATTGTTTGACATCGATGCCGTTTTGAATAACCCTGTCATCGGCTTGATACTCGTGAACCGATTGCATTTCACGCCGTAACAACCACGAAAAGGGATTGAACCAGAAAAGGCAAGTGAACAGGTCGAAGAATACCATATCCACGGAGTGCAACAGATGAATATGCGCCCGTTCATGATTAATAATCGTGCGATTATCAGCATTCATATCGTTGCGTGACAATACTATATAGTTGAACCAACTAAATGGCGACACCTCTTGTTCAGTGACGCATAAAACTGAATTGTCCGCCAAGGTCTGCCTTTCCGATTTTCGGATAATCCATGTAAGTTGGAGCAGCCCGATAAGATAGCGAGTTACGGCAAACGCTAAGCCAGTGACAAACAGCGCGAACAGGATGTATTGCCAGGGAATTGACATTTGCAGTTCCACGTTGGGCCCTATGTATTCCATAACAGGTATTCCCGAAAAATCGAACGTGAAACTTTCTGTCACAATCGGTTCCTGCTTTTTTTCGGGCAAAAGGGAAAACCTGAAAAGCGGAAGCATGCACACGGCTATCGAGAGTAGAACAAGCAAGATCCTGTTCATCCGGTGAAACGTGTTTTTCCCGAAAAACAGCTTGTAAAACCCGTAAAACAGCGCCATCACGACCGATGCCCGGAGCAGGTAAAAGAGAAATGATTCCATATCTATCACTTTTCCTAATGAGTCTATTATTTCATGGAGTCTTTATCGTGCAGTTTCTCCACTTCATCCAACAACTGGCGCACTTCATCCACCGAAATATTTTCTTCTTTGATAAGCGATGAAACCACGCTCAGATAGGAGTTGTCGAAATATTTTTTCACCACGTTTTTCAACGTTCGGTTCCGGTACTCCTCTTCCGTGATAACGGTAAAATAGCGGTAAGTGGTTCCCAACGTTTCGTGCGACAAAAAGCCTTTCTCTTCCAACGATCGCACATAGGTGGAAAGCGTGTTGAAATGCGGTTTGGGCTCGGGATACATCTCCACCAGTTGTTTCACGAACAACGCATCGTGATCCCAAAAGTAACGCATCACTTCCTCCTCTTTCGGCGATAAATTTTTCATGTTAACCCACTGTTTTAAATCATCGATATATTATCACGCCACAAATATAACTAAACTTTTTCGTTTTTAAACTAATTTTATTAGTTAAATGAACTATATTTTTTAGTTAATAATTAAAAAACGAAATCGGCCGATGTAAAGAAAACATGGTCAAGAAGATACTTTCTTAGGGAAAATTGCCTATATTTGTTTCATCATACCGAAAACACGGGGTCAGCCTAAGTAACTATAGTTGACTCAGCATTTTTTAAATAGATAGATCATGAAAAAAACAACAGCATTCGTCATGATGTTTTTTATTGGAGCATCGTTGCTCGCCCGAAATGCGGTGACACCCTACCCTCAGCCGAAGGAGATTTCTGGGGTCACTACCCTGAGAGATGGCACGTGGAAAATGACACGTGAAAACGCTGCCGTACTAGATGGTGCGGGAAGGGCAATCGGCGAGTATGCTACTGAGCAAAACGACACGAGAAGAACAATCAGCGAGAGCACAACCGGGCAAGATACCGACAAAAGAAGGATTAGCGGTCTCGTGCTCGATGAGAAGGGTGAACCGATTATCGGGGCTAACCTGGTTGAAAAGGGAACCACCAACGGAACCGTTACGGATATAGATGGTCATTTTGCCCTCAACGTGAGCGAAAATGCAGTGCTGCAGGTCTCCTACATGGGTTACCTGCCACAAGAGGTTTATACCGCCGGTAGAAATACGTTCAATATTGCACTGAAGGAGGACTTGAAAGCATTGGACGAGGTGGTGGTGATTGGTTACGGCAGCGTGAGAAGGCGGGACGTGACCACGGCGGTATCCTCTATCTCCACCGACGATCTGGATGAGCGACCCATCGTTTCTGCCGTCCAAGCCATCCAGGGGAAGGCGGCGGGGGTGAACGTCTATCAACCCAGCGGAACCCCTGGCGGGGATATGGTCATCCGGGTAAGGGGAACCACCTCGTTTAACGGGAGCAACAGCCCGCTATACGTCGTGGACGGGGTGCCGGTGGACAACATGAATTTCCTGTCTCCCAACGATATTGCCGACATCCAGATACTAAAGGATGCCTCTTCGGCCGCGATTTACGGGTCACGCGCGGCGAACGGTGTCGTGCTGGTCACGACCAAGCAGGCCACGGCGGGTGCCAAGGTAACCGCGCATATCCAGTACGGGGCAAGCCAAGTGGCCAACCAGATCAAATCGCTCAACGCCGCGCAGTACAAGGAGCTAATCGATGAGATACGCCCTGGCGCTATCCCCGAGGGGACAACCGATCGTACCGACTGGTTCAATGAGGTGTACGGCACCGGAATCACCCAAAACTATCAGCTGCAGGTTTCTGATGGCAACGAGCGGCTACGCTACTTCGTGTCGGGGGGATACCTGGACGAGAAAGGGGTACTTAACGCCGCCTTCTTTCGTAGATTCAACCTGCGAAGCAACGTGGAGAGCCAGGTGCGTGACTGGCTGCGCTTCGGGTTGAACCTCTCCTACTCCGACAACACGCGGAACGGGGTCACCACCGGCTTAGGCTCCAACCGGGGCGGCGTGGTGCTATCCGTGGTGAACCTTCCCACGGCAGCCACCATCAAGGACCCGGAGACCGGATTGTACAACCGTCTCTTCTTCGGGCAAAACATCACCAACCCGATCGAGTCGTTAGAAAATGGAAAGAACAACAAGAACAACGAGAACCGGCTGATCGCTTCGGTCAACTCAACCATAACCTTCCATCCGGACCTGACACTGAAAACGTCCTTCACCTTAGACCGAAGGAACGGGAAGAATACCGGCTTTACACCGCCAGTCCACGGGGCAGATCGCGACGACTGGGGATCGGCATGGGATAACCGCAGCACGAACCAGTTGCTGATCTTTGATAACGTGCTGACCTACAAAACAACCTTCGCTAACCTTCACCACGTGGAGGGCATGGCAGGCACATCGTGGACCGACTCGCGGTGGTCGCAGAACTATATCAATGGTTCACACTACAAAGACGCGAGCATCCAAACGCTGAACGCGGCCAACAAAATAGCGTGGAACAATACCGGTTCCAACGCCTCAGCCTGGGGCATCATGTCGGGATTCGGACGAATAGCTTACAACTACGATGGCAAGTACCTCTTGACATTCAATATCCGCGCTGACGGCTCCTCGAAGCTACACCCCGACTACCGCTGGGGCTACTTCCCCTCCCTTTCCGCCGCGTGGCGCCTATCCTCGGAAAGCTTCATGCAGGACTTCAATTGGCTTGATGACCTCAAGCTACGCGGGGGATGGGGACAGACGGGAAACCAGTCGGGAGTAGGCGATTACGCGTACCTGCAACGGTATAACATCTCCCGGC
>DUPB01000210.1 GCA_012838585.1 Bacteroidales bacterium | reverse complement strand
GGAACTGGTGCACTATCGACTAACTTTTCATCAATCACTTTAAGCAGATTTGACCCGGCAATATAATATGTCGATCTACCTTTTCCCTTGGCTTCAAGCAGATTATCATCCCTCATTTTTCGCAAATCAGAACTTGACCTTAAAATATCCACACCACTTATTTGTCTGTAAGTTTGATTATCAATAGCCCCGGTTTCTCTTACAAAAATTAAAACTAACTGCTGATTGTCACTGAGGTTGAACTCTTTAAACTTATTCAACCAAGTAATATCCTCCTCGTTAAGGAAGTGGTGCAGTAATAGTCTCGTTACAAAACGATTGGCTTCTCTATTCGATTCAAAGGTAGGAGGTGCTAAATGAGAGCGTTGCATCAGCTTCCGCATAGTTCGGATACCCGTACCTTTTGTTTCTGCCAAATCGGTTTCATGAAAAACAGCGGCAATAAATTGATTTCGAGTTTCAGAACCGGGTTCACCCAACATTTCTTCCGGTTTTAAAGAAAATCCGGGGTTAATAATTTCAATTCTATTATCATAACGAATAATCTGAATAGGACTATTTTCTCTATAAGAGCGATGCATCAAGGCATTTACAACCGCTTCTCTAAGAACTTTATAAGGCAATCCAGGGACATTTTGGGCTTGTACCTGATTATCTTCAAGAACAAAACCGCGTGGTAAATCAGCATTTACAGCGTCAATAGCTCTATAGGACAATTGCAATAACGACCCACGCATATCTATGGTGTGAAACCGATTATCCGGATCTTGAACCCACTGCGTGCCCGGCACACGAATATAATCTACCCTCATCATAGGCATACATCTACGTTGTGCTGCTTTAGTTCCAAAAAGTAACAAGCCACACAAAGTAAGCTTCGGGTCACTTCCTCTTGTTATACAGTTCAATGAAAGCAGTAGCTCTTGATCGTCATACAAAAGTTCTTCGGCATCCGGCTTTACTTTTTCGCGGAGTTTACGATACAGATCAACAGCTGTTTCGTCCACATCATTCCAATCGGTATCATTCAAAATGGTTGCGTCATAAAAAGTTTGGGGAGCATTGTAGAAAACTCGCAAGTCATCTTCCGTGCAACTCTGATCCGTTGAGCCAATTCGTCGAAAAGCTCCGCGAGGCAGTCCCCGTTTCTTAAAATAGAGTGGTTTTTGTTCAGCAGCAAGCTCATTGATCGTCACCCTTAACACGTTTTTCCCGTTAACGCTTTCTGTTTGTATCTGTGGGCGAACAGGGATATTAAACAGATCGGCACATTGAGTTGCCAAATCCTTTTGAAGTTTGTCGGGATTGTCAATACCGAAAACAGAGTAACTTGGGAATAACGACTGTTTATCTTCAGAAACACCTAAAAGTAAAACACCACCCCCTAAGCCTGGTTCATTTGAAAACGAACAAACCGTTTCCATAATAGAATTATCAATGGATGATCCTTTTTTTGCTTCAATCCAAGTACATTCGTCTTGTGTATTAAGCATTTCTATTAATTCAGATGTAGAATAATCAACCATTTTTTTTCATTTTATTGTACACAAGTAAAATATCAAATCTTTCTTACCACGTCTCCAAACTTGGCATAATTCACTTTCACCCCATCATCGAGGTCAAACTCAATCTGTTTGTCGGCGATGGTTTTCAATTTCATCTCGTACTCGCGGCATTCGTACAGGTCTCGTTCCAGCTTTTCGAGCAACCGCCTCTCCTGATTATTTAGTTCGACATCACGCGCTTTAAGTGAAGCAACTCGACTCTCTAACGTACCGATATAGCGCAGCAGGTAGCGACTGCGTATAATTTCCACTGTATGGCGGTTCATCCGGTGCATATAGGTAATTACCTGAAAAGCCGGTTTCCGCTTGCCTGAACTGAACAGCCAGTAAATGGGACGTTTCTGGTATCGTCTCACATGTTCCGGCCAGAAATCATCCCGCAGATAATCCTCCAGGGATTTCCCAAGGGCGTCATGCAGGAAATTTAGCGTGGGTATCAGCTGTTCTTCTCCCCAGATAAGCGTCAACAACTCCTTAACCCTTACCAGCGTGTTATCGGCAAAACCGCAATCTTCGGCCATCAGAAGCAATACGGCATCCTCTTCCATTTGGAACGTGCCGCCATTAAAGCTGTATGATGCAGTCTCTTCTGGAGTGGGAGCGGGGTGGGCAATATGCAGTCCCGGCTTATCCAATCGGTAACGCCCCATAGCCACACCCACCAGGTAAGAAACCAGTTGAGCTGCAACCACTTTACGCTGAATAGGCAAAGCTACCTTCTCATTGCTACCCGCTCTAAATGCCGGTTCTATATCATCCAAATCGTCGTTTTTTATCTCTTCTTGCAGGATGGTGATATCACGCAGGGCAACTTCCGGTGTCAGTTCATCCTGCAAGCCATAGATATCTATAAAGATGCGGTTCAGCTCCTCCTCGTTCTTATGAAGCGTAAAGAAATCTTTAGTAACTGCTTCGCACCATAGGCGGTATGCCTCCTCTATTGACGTTGCCTGTTGCGCTACCAACGGATTAACTTCAAAATCCCAGGAAGTTTCACGACTATCCCAGTCGGTTTTGGAAATGGAGATATTGGATTTAACAATTTTATCAATAGATGATAATTTATTTTCCGTAAAAATATAAGGAATACGCTCAATGTCTCCATTTGTAAAACTCATAGTTGGATTAAAAATTTCAAGAAATCTAAAAGCAACGTTTGAGCAAAGCAATCCTAAAACATAGTAAATATTGTTTTCATTATCTATGAAAGCGGATCTACTAGTATCATCATAAATAAATCCCTCTTTTTTATATTGAACAGCAAAATTGGATGAACTGATTTTATTCCAGGTTAATCCTTTTTTAAAATAATATTGAGTGTTTTGTGGTCTCGATGCTAATTTCCCATTTTTATTTCTAAAATTTTTTATCTCTTTTCCATTGTTATACCAATTTACAACAATTGTGTCAGCTGTTGACCATTTTCTTAAAAATCCTCCACTATTGCATGGATACCATTTAAATTCAGAATTAATTGTTTCATGGACATCTGAAAAATTAAACCCAATTTTCCTCAAGCTTATTTCATGCCAAAACCTTTGAAAAATACTGTTATCACCAGTTGCTAATCCAGCTCTTGGTTTAGAAATATCTTTAATAAGTTCTCCCCGAAACACTTCCATCACTTTTTCACTTACCCAATACGCTATTGGGCTTCCGGGTATTTTTTCAAAAATGGATTGAGGAATATGAGAATAGCGATTACTGCCGGAAAGGAAAAGTGTTTCTTTTGCCTTCGAGTTTTCTCCATCTACCAGCCTGTAATATACCCCTTTACTCGCTTCGGGCTCTCTATTCTTGAGCACAAAAGCGGTATTTTGCACAACTTCGCCACTTAACTCATCAAAGGTTCTGGCACCCAGATGGAGCATGGTATCAATGGTGTAATTGTCTATGATATTTTTACGCAATTTCTCAAAAGATGATAGAAACATCCACGAGTGCATATTTATCATGCCCATTAATCCATCTTCTTCACACAAATCCAAACATACTTCCATAAACACGGCGAACAGGTCGGATTTAGTATCGGGGTAGTTGGATGTTATATATTTTTTTAATCCCCCGTTCATATTCTTACTTCCCATATAGGGCGGGTTAGCTGC
>DUPB01000209.1 GCA_012838585.1 Bacteroidales bacterium | reverse complement strand
TCAAGACTAATTCCGGTGCCAAAAAGAGGTTCGCCCTTACCGGAACAGGAAAAATCAAGAGGAAACATGCTTACAAGAGTCACATTCTCACGAAAAAGACCAAGAAGCAGAAGAGGAATCTAACGCATATGGGTCTGGTTCACAAGGCCGACGAGAAGAATGTCAAGACCTTGCTGGGTCTGTGATGAGGTAAGTAACAGTTTCGCGTAAACGATTTATTAACAGGATGTATAGCACCTAAGGGCTCCGCGAGAAGGGGACGCTATCATTCAAAACAAGTAACATTATGCCAAGATCAGTCAATCATGTTGCATCGCGCAACCGCAGGAAAAAAATCCTGAAATTAACCAGAGGCTACTACGGCGCACGCAAGAACGTGTGGACAGTGGCCAAGAACACGTGGGAGAAAGGGTTGACCTACGCCTACCGTGACCGAAAAAAGAAAAAGCGCAACTTCCGCTCGTTGTGGATACAGCGTATTAATGCCGCCGCCCGGGAGCATGGGATGTCCTACTCTCGCTTAATGGGTGCGCTGCATAAGAACAACATCGAAATTAACCGCAAGGTACTGGCCGACCTGGCGATGAACCACCCGGAAGCTTTTAAAGCGATCGTGGATAAGGTGAAGTAGCCGGGAAGAATGACAAAATAGTGAAAGAGGGAGGGGTTCTAACTAGGGCTTCTCCTTTTTTCCGTTTTTGTGAGAATGTTCGTGGACGTGGATATGTGAGGGGAAAGCGGACGGAATGCGCAACATTGCTAATGAAGGGAAGAAAAAATAGAACGATATGAATAATAAATGGCTGTTTCAACCGATTATCACGAGAATGTTTCCCGCTAGAAGGGAACTATCGAGAAAAGTTTCAACGGGTGTAATGCTTGTGACTTACCTACTTGTAGGGGTATTTTTGTTGGGATCGCTGGCTGCCTGTAACCCGAAGGGTAAGGGTAGGCCAGGCAAGGTGACCTACACGAACCCGCTGCCGGTGGCTTTGGGTGACCCGTTTATCCTGCCGGCATCGGACGGGTACTATTACCTGTACGGCACGGGTGAAGTGGAAAGGGGTTTCGCGGCGTATCGCTCCGAAAACCTGGTCGACTGGGAGTTCGTGGGAGAGGTGTACACGGGTTTTCAATCCGGATCGTGGACGATTTTTAACCACTGGGCACCAGAGGTGTACGAGATAGACGGCAAGTATTGGATGTTTTTTAGCGCCGACTGGAGGGTGAACCCTACGGATGAGCTGGAGAACTTCAGGATCGGGGTGGCGGTGGCGGATGAGCCAACGGGACCTTTCATGGAAATATCGGATGTGCCGCTGTTCGATCCGGGTTACCCGGTAATCGACGCGAATATTTTGCGGCATGAGGGGAAAACCTACCTCTATTATTCCCGCTGTTGCTACAAACACCCGGTGGAGAGCGAGGTGGCCGAATGGGCACGGGCGCAGGGTCTTTTTGAGGAGATCGAGGAGAGCTGGGTATACGGTGTGGAGATATCGAACGACTTCACGACGGTAATCGGCGAGCCAGTGTTGCTTCTGCAGCCACCTTCCTCAATGGACGACCCGCAGACGGAGTGGGAAAGCCGGTCGGTAACGAACGGTGAGGTGAACCGACGGTGGACCGAGGGGTCGTTTGCCTTTGAACATAACGGCAAAATCTACATGATGTACTCGGCAAACTACTTTGGGGGAGAGCATTACGCGGTGGGATACGCCACGGCCGATCATCCGCTGGGGCCGTTTACCAAAGCAGATAACAACCCGGTGCTGGAGAAGAACACCGAGCAAGGGGGCGAAGTAACCGGTACGGGGCATAATATGGTGTTTTGGTCGAGCGATAGCACCAAGATGTACTGCGTGTACCACGGGCGGACCGAGAAGACGGGCAATGAGCGGGTGGTCTTTATCGACGAGATGATGATCGATGAGAACGGGGTGCTTACGGTCGATGGCCCCTCAACTACGCCAAAGACTATTAACCGGTGAGATTGTTTTGACTGGGGTGTATACGAACTGTTGGGTTGCAAAAGACAACCCCACCCTTAATCCCAACGGGATTGCTAATTGTTCATTGTTCATTGCTAATTGCTAAGTATGGGTCTGAAGAGTATAGAAGAACGAGAGCATGTGGAACGCGTCATCAAGGAGTGTACCCTCTGCAACGTGGGGATGGTGGATGAGGAGAGGGTTCCGTACGTGATCCCGATGAATTTCGGGTACGAGGAGGGGGTAATCTACCTGCACTCCGCGCAGGAGGGGCGCTCTATCACTATCCTGGAGAAGAACCCGCTGGTCTGTATCACCTTTTCTACCTTTACCGCGCTGTCGTGGCAGCACGAAGATGTGGCCTGCAGCTACCGGCTGCAAGGCGAAAGCGTGATCTGCTACGGTAGGGTGCAATTTGAGGAGGATCACGAGGAGAAGGCGCGGGCGCTGAACCGGATCATGCACCACTACACGGGACGGGAGTTCTGCTACTCAGACCCCGCCGTGAAGAACGTGAAGGTGTGGAAGGTGGTAATCGACGAGGCATCGGTGCGGGAGTTCGGGAAGCCAAGCAAGAACGCCTTGCGCTTTCGTACGAGTCGTCCCATGTGAACTATCCTTTCGCCCCAGGTGAAGGCACGACATGTACAATAGATATAATAAAGTCGATACTACTGGAACTTTGTTGAACGTGGAAAACTATTACAGGGCGTTTACCTTAAAAAAAGAAGTATGATTACTAGCTTGCAAAACCCATCTGTTAAAAATGTGGTGAAACTATCTAAGGCCAGGGAGCGCATGGAGCAGCAACGCTTCGTTATCGAAGGAGCCAGGGAGTTGTCGCTGGCACTGGAAGGGGGTTATGAGGTTGTGGAGTTGTATGTTTGTCGGGAGCTGTTCGCCACTACCCGCTATCCGGAGGTGTTGACCGCTTTCACTGAGAAGGCGATCACGGAGGTGTCACACGAGGTGTTTCGGAAGATGGTTTACCGGGAGAACTCCGATGGTGTGGTGGCGCTGGCCAGACCCAAGGAGCATGGGTTGGGTAACCTGAAGCTAAGTCAAAGCCCGTTCGTGATTATCCTGGAGGCGGTAGAGAAGCCGGGTAACTTAGGGGCGGTATTGAGGACGGCCGATGCCGCCGGGGTGGATGCGGTGGTGGTGTGTGACCCGAGGACGGATCTTTACAACCCCAACGTGGTGCGCTCAAGCATCGGAACGCTCTTCACCGTGCAGACCGCTAGATGCAGGTCGGTAGAGGCGCTGGCGTGGCTCCGGGAGAATGGTATTGCCTCGTACGCGGCCGAGCTGCAAGCGGCCGAGTGGTACCATGATGTGGATTTTACCGGTCCCTCCGCTATCGTGATGGGCACGGAGGCAGAAGGGTTGACCGATTTTTGGATTGACAACGCGACGAAGCGCATCAAAATCCCCATGAGGGGGGAGATCGATTCATTGAATGTGTCGGTCTCCACGGCCGTGATTACCTTTGAAGCGATGCGGCAGCGGGGGTATTAACTCATTTTTCGCAAGTTACTTTTCTACTGTCGTTTGCTTTCAAGGTGAAGACCTTGGCTCGTTTTGTGGGAACACATCCTGCGAAGTTCGCGTTAATAAAGAAAAGCTGTTTGAGCGACTTTGTCGCGAGTTCTTTTCTTTTAGTGAACAAGCAGCAGATGGGTCACAAAACGAGCGTCAGTCGAGCTTAAAAGCAAACGATGAACGAAAGTGTGGCAGCGGGGATATTAATACCCGTATCCCCACGTTTTTCCTTTCTCAATCGCGGGTACTCCCTTGGTCATCCATTCCGGTTCAGGTTCTCCCTTTAGGTAGTGGTCGAAGAACTGCTGTAAGCGGATAGAGAGGTCCTTGCTGTTGCGCCGATACAGGAGGTTGTGCTCCTCGTTGTTGTACTGCAGCATCCAGACAGGCTTGCCGAGGCGGCGCATGGTCATGAAGAGCTCGATCCCCTGGTACCAGGGTACCGCCCCGTCGTTGTCGTTGTGCATGATAAGCAGGGGTGTGGTGATCTTGTCCGCGAAGAAGACAGGTGAGTTTCGTAGGTATACCTCCAGCGAGTCGTTCATTGCGTAGCCCAAGCGGGATTGGGTCTGCTCGTACTGGTACTGGCGGCTTCTTCCGGATTCCCACCGGATGCCTCCGTAGGCGCTAGTCATGTTCGAAACGGGTGCGCCCGCCCCGGCAGCCTTGAACATATCGGTGCGGGTAATGAGGTAGGCCACCTGGTAGCCTCCCCAGCTTTGCCCTTGGATAGCCATGTTTTCGTTATCTACCCACTTGTTCTTTGCCAGTGTTTCTGCCCCGGAGACGATCGCGTTGTAGGCATCCTCTCCCGGTTGTCCTACCGTGTAGTGGATATCGGGGGTGAAGACGAGGTACCCGCGACTCACGAAAAACGGGATATTGACGGTAGATCGGCTTGGTGCAGGGGTGAAGTAACGATAGAGCTCGTCGGAATGTTTTTCGTAGAAGTAGATCATGACCGGGTACTTTTTCGCGGGATCAAAATCCTCCGGCTTGTAGAGGATACCCTCTAACGGCACGCCGGCATAGGAGATCCACGAGAAGAGCTCTGCCGTACCCCAGTTGTATTGCTCCATCTGCGGGTTGATATCGGTGAGCCTTTTGGAGGTTTTCCATACATCGACCGTCATATGGAGATCGGGCGACGTGTTGAAGTTGCTCTTCTGGTAGACCAACAAGTCGCTCTCCTTGGCTTTCAGCAGGCCGGAGTAGGTGAACTTTCCCATCACCCTCTTTTGCAACGGGGTGCGGCCCGATTGCTTGAGGGTATAGTAACCCCGCTCTTTGCTTTTGTTGTTGAACGCGGAAAGTAGGAGGAGGTCGCCCTTTTCTATAAACCGTTTATCGGGATCGGTCCGGATGTACCGGAAGGTGATGGAGTCAGAGCGGCCAGTATGGGCGGTGATGTTTTCGACCCCCTTTATCCCTTTAGGGTCCACCTTCCATAGGTCGAACGCGTCGTAGATAAGGACATATTCGTCGTTTTCGCCCCAGGAGGCTACTCCATAGGCGCCGGGGGCAGTGGGCACGTCGTTCTTCTCGTTCCAGAAGTTCACCGGTATCTCACCGGTAAGGTTTCGGGTAGAGCGGGAGGCGATATCGTACGCGAACCACGCCAATTCACGGTTGTCCCACCAGTAGAGGTAGTTACCGCGGGGAGATAACATCGGTCTTGCCAGGAGAGGCTTAGCTACCTCGTGCAGACTATTCGTCTCCAAGTCCATTACCCACACGTCGTACTTAGGTGAGAGGTCCCACGTGCTTTCTATCAGGTAGGGCAGGTTGGAGCTAAGTAGGGCGTAGCGACCGTTCCCCTCGTCTGAAATAGCCGCGTTGGGCATCGTCTCGTTGGCAATAGCGGTAAAGTGGTTCGGGTAATCCGGGCGGATGATGCCGGTGTAGGTGCGGCGCTCTTCACCTCTTAGCTCCTTTAGTTGTTGGGGCTGAATCAGCGGATCCCTCCAGTGCCAGATGTCAAGCTTCGCCATCTCGAAGTCGACAATCGTGGTGTCTTTGGGTGGCTGCTTCGGAGCCGCCCCGATGAGTATCCGCTCGCCATTCTTGCTGAACGAGGGGGAGGCGTACTCGTTAAAGATCCACCCCCCGGGTGAGGCCAACGCCGAACGGTCGGCCAATACGCGGGCGGTGTCGCTCCCCACGCTATAGTAACGCAGGTCGTACTCCTTCTGCTCTACCT
>DUPB01000208.1 GCA_012838585.1 Bacteroidales bacterium | reverse complement strand
GAACGGTTAACCCGGTGGGGGAGATCGTGAGAATAGCCCACCAACATGGCGTGCCGGTCCTGATCGATGCGGCACAGAGCGTACCCCACACCGAAGTGAATGTTCAAGCGCTTGACTGCGACTTCCTGGCCTTCTCCGCTCACAAGGTGTACGGGCCGACCGGGGTGGGCGTCCTTTACGCTAAAGAGGAGTGGCTGAACGCCCTCCCGCCCTACCAAGGTGGGGGAGAGATGATCGAGGGTGTGACCTTCGAGAGGACCACCTACAACCGTCCACCCTTCAAGTTCGAGGCGGGAACGCCCGATTTCGTGGGCAGTGCTGCCCTTGGGGCCGCCTTGGATTACCTCACCGCCATCGGCCTCGAGCGGGTTGAGCGGTATGAGCAGGAGCTACTGGATTATGCTACCGAGCGGCTCCTCGCGATACCGGGGCTACGTATCGTTGGTACCGCCAAAGAGAAAAGCAGCGTGATCTCGTTCCTGGTAGAGGGGATTCACCCGTACGATTTGGGAACCCTGCTCGACGGGATGGGCATCGCCGTTCGTACCGGCCACCACTGCGCCGAACCGCTGATGCATACCCTGGGTATCGATGGCACGGTACGCGCCTCGTTCGCTTTCTATAATACCCGTGAGGAGGTCGACCGGCTGGCGGAAGGGATTGAACGCATCGCCAAGATGTTTTGATCGGGTTCATAAAGTAGACTATTCCTCGCCATGGCCTTGTCCAAGTAAACTTGTCCATTGCTCATTTGGCTTAACGGAATAGTTCCATACACCGAAACAAAAAAATAAAATAATCGTATGAAACGACGGCTATTCCTGCTTTTTTTGATTTCCCTTTTCGGGACACCCTTATGGTCGCAAGCTGTGGGGGAAAGAGAGGTACGGTTAAGTGGCAATGCGTACGTCACCGAGCATCGTGAGGGTGCACGAATCGGTTGGAACGGTCTCGAGCAGTGGATCGATGCAAGGAGCCGGATAAAAACGTACCTCTATTTCTCAAAACCGCAAACCGTGGAGATAACGGTCAACGGGTATCTGCCCAAGGGTGATTCGCGCGTTTCTATTCGAATGGAGTATGAGAAGCTTAACAGCGTAAAGCTTTCAAGGCGACAGGTGGTCACCTTGAAGGAGGGTGAGTTCCGCGTGAAGTTAAAACCGTTTCGCATCCACGAGACGGGGTACGTTGCCATTTCGCTGCAAGGGGAGTCGAAGTCCGGAGAGGAGTTCGGACGAATCGTCTCGCTGACCGTCAAGAGCGATGATGACCATATGGTGTACGTCCATGATTTCGAGGACTATTGGGCCAGGCGCGGGCCATCGGTGCACCTTGCCTATACCCTGCCGGATGAGCCGGTCGAGTGGTTTTATAACGAGGTAATGGTGCCGGTTCATAACGATGTTATCGGTAGTTTTTACATGGCCAATGGTTTCGGGGAGGGTTATTTTGGTATGCAGTGTAATTCGGAGGAGGAGCGAAGAATCCTCTTCTCGGTATGGAGCCCGTTCGATACGCAGGATCCCAAGCTCATCCCCGATAGCATGAGGGTTGTACTTCTCAAAAAAGGGGATGGGGTGCATGTAGGTGAATTCGGTAACGAGGGATCGGGAGGGCAAAGTTACCTTCGTTTTCCTTGGAAGGTAGGCTATACCTACCGTTTTCTTACCCGGGTTCAGCCGGATGATAAAGGCAACACGGTCTATACCGCATGGTTTTTTGCCCCGGAGGAGTCACGTTGGCGTTTGATCGCATC
This sequence comes from Bacteroidales bacterium, assembly GCA_012838585.1. Classification (GTDB taxonomy): domain Bacteria; phylum Bacteroidota; class Bacteroidia; order Bacteroidales; family Dysgonomonadaceae; genus Proteiniphilum. The sequence goes on along the minus strand of DUPB01000208.1, from coordinate 1,228 downwards.
ATTTTTAAGACCCCAAACAACCACCTATTACCGGGGTGCTCACTCCTTCCTGGAGAATTTCTACCCGGATCAGGGATACTTAACCCGTATGGTTAACTTCGGAAATCAGTGGTTCAGAAGCCAATCGGGCGAGTGGATCCCGGCAACAGAAGCGATGTTCACGTATGATGCGACGGCCAGAGCTGGTGTGCGAATCGATTACCAAGGTGGGTATAACCCCCATATGAACACCTTCTACTTAAAGAATGGCGGTTTCTTTAGCGACTCCACCGAATATCGATCCCGGTTTTATCGAACTGCCAACGAACAGCCGCCTAAGATTGATCTTGATGCGCTCCCGTAGGTTATCTTTGGGTATCTATAATTCGTTCCACCTCTTTAATGACCAACGGTAGCGCGGGATAAACCATCCCGTGGTCATACCCTTGCAATTCCAGTAACCGGGTCTCTTTATGCCCTACGACCTTCATCATTCGAGCCAAATAGGCGTTCTCTTCATAACGCCCAAGCAGTTCCAGCTCTCTGTCGCCCGTGATAAGTAAAAGAGGGGGTGCATCGGCACGAACGTGAAAAAGCGGGGCGAATGCATCCACCACGGGTTGTGTGTTCTTTATCCCTCGCTGTTCACGAATGCTGAAGTGGGTGATGGTTTGGGCGCTTAGGGGAATTAGTCCCGCGATTTGGTCGGCATCGATACCATGCGCCGCCAGATACTGTTTATCCAGGCCGGTCATCAACGTGAGGTAGCCTCCGGCAGAGTGACCCGATACAAATATTTTAGATGTGCAACCACCATATTGTTCGATGTTTTTAAAAGTCCAGGCAATGGCCGCGGCCGCATCTTCTATATAGGCTGGGGCTTCCACTTTTGGCGAAAGTCGGTAATTAACGCCAATGATGCAAATGTTTTTGTTTTTCAATCCATCGGGCAACTCTTTCGAACCACCCGTGAGTCCCCCACCGTGAAACCACACGATGGTGGCGAAATCTTTCTTGTTGGTGGGATAGTAAATATCCAACACGCATCTCTCTGAAATATAGTCGTCAGACTGACGAATGCTTTCAGGGTAATAGGGAATATTCTTTTCAGTCGTGTAGAGTGTTTCTTGTGAAAATCCTACTATTGCAAGTGCGCTTAAGGCAAGGGTGACAAGATATTTCTTCATTTTATAGGGATATTATAATTGTGTCAGGTTCTCTCGTTATTATCTCTCTTGTGTTTCTTCTT
>DUPB01000207.1 GCA_012838585.1 Bacteroidales bacterium | reverse complement strand
GTTATCGGTGCCATGCATGCCAATTACCACACTACCCCGGGAAGTTACGTGCACGAGATGGAGATCGTGGACGGGGGTAAGATGGCGATCCTGGCCGGGGTAGGTCCCATGGGGTTGGCGGCCATCAACTACGTGCTGCATCGCGAGGATCGAAAGCCTTCGTTGCTGGTGATTACCGACGTGGATCAAGCGCGCCTCGATAGGGCGGCCGCTATCTACCCCGTGGAGTTCGCGGCATCCAAGGGCATCGAGATGCATTACCTCAATACCGGTAAGATGGACGACCCGGTGAAGGAGCTACGGGATATTAGCGGTGGAACCGGCTACAACGACGTGTTCGTCTTCGCCCCGGTGCGTGCCGTGGTTGAGCAAGGGGATGCCATCCTGGGATTCGATGGCTGCCTGAACTTCTTCGCGGGACCTAACGATCCCAAGTTTAGCGCGATGTTTAACTTCTACAACGTGCACTACGCGTACACCCACATCGTGGGTACCAGCGGGGGAACCAACGATGATATGAAGGAGGCGTTGGAAATCATGAGCAAGGGATTGGATCCCGCCGGGTTGGTTACCCATATCGGGGGACTTAACTGCGTGCCGGAGGCAACCAATAACCTGCCCGATTTGCCGGGCGGTAAGAAGTTGATATACACGCATATTGACATGCCCCTCACCGCGATAGCCGATTTTGGTAAACTGGGTGATGAGAACCCCCTCTTCAAGGAGTTGGCGGTTATCTGCGATCGACACAACGGCCTGTGGAGCGTGGAGGCGGAGGCATACCTGCTGGCGAATACCGACGAGTTATAGTGATGGCGTAAGTCAATGCACGCGAATGATTAATGGAAATCAAACGGAGATCAAACGAGATTAAACGAAAATCAAACGAAATTAAAAAGATTGATTAGAATCCAATGAGACAGTTGGACGTTAACTTGATGCACCCGGTGGAACAGATTAACGTGATCATCGGGAGAATTTACCGGGGCGGGATGACCACCACCTCAGGGGGGAACATCTCCATCCGCGATAAAAACGGGGATATATGGATTACCCCGTCGGGGGTGGATAAAGGATCCCTTACCACGAAGGATATCATGCAGGTGAAAAAGGATGGCACGATTATCGGCCCGCATCGTCCTTCATCAGAACTTCCCTTCCATAGGGCGATTTACGAGGCACGGCCTGAGATCACGGCCATCATTCATGCTCACCCACCGGCACTGGTAGCCTTCAGTATCGCGGGCATCGTGCCGGATACCAAAATCGTTCCTCAAGCCCATCATATTTGCGGGGATGTAGGTTTTGCACCGTATGGCACCCCTGGGAGTGAAGATCTGGGCGAGAAGATTGCCCGTGAGTTTCAAGATACCCGCTACAGGGCGGTAATCATGGAGAACCACGGTGTGGTACTGGGCGGGGTGGATATGATGGATGCCTACCAGCGGTTCGAGACGCTTGAGTTCTGTTGTCGTACCATCATCAACGCCAAACGATTGGGTGGAGTCAACTACCTGAGCGACGAGCAGGTGTCGCAGTACGTGAACCATCTGCCCGAAAATATCTCCTACTTCATGAACATCGACTACCCTTCCGAGGAGCGGGCTATCCGTCGCGAAATGGTGGACATCATTCGGCGTGCTTGTAACCAGGGGTTGATGATATCGACCTACGGGACGGTGTCGGTGCGTTGGAAAGGCGATGACTTCTTGATTACCCCGAGCAACATGCCCCGGTGGGATATCGTGCCGGGCGATATCGTGCAGATCAAGAACGGCATGGCTGAAGCCGGCAAGGTGCCCAGTCGTTCCGTGGCCCTGCATCAACGCATCTACCAGCTCAACCCGCACATCAACTCCATCATCTGCACGCAACCCATCAACCTGATGGCACACGCGGTGAGCGGGTCGAAGTTCGATGTGCGTACCATTCCCGAGAGTTGGATTTTCCTGCAGGATGTGCCATCGATTCATTTCGGGTTAATCTATAACGACGTGGATAGGGTAGCCAAGATGTTCAACGACAACCGTGTGATCCTGGTGGAGAACGATAGCGTCTTTGTGACCGGCGATAAGCTGTTGAGCACGTTCGACTACCTGGAGGTAGCTGAATTCTCGGCCAACTCGTTGGTGATGGCCACCTCTATCGGTGAGCTTCAGCCGATAGGTGATGAGGAGATCGATGCGCTGCGTGTAGCATTCAATATTAAATAGACATAAATAATTAAAAGGTATGATTGACTTACTGATTATAGGTGGAGGGCCTGCCGGTTACGTGGCGGCAGAGCGGGCCGGGCAAGCTGGCCTTAAGGTGGTGTTGTTCGAGAAGGAAGCGATGGGTGGTGTCTGCCTCAACGAGGGATGTATCCCCACCAAAACGCTGCTGTATGGCGCCAAGATATACGAAAACGTGCTTCAAGGCGACAAGTATGGTGTCTTCTCGGATGCTCCTCGCTTCGATTACGCGAAGATGGTCTCCCGCAAGAAAAAGGTGGTGAGGAGGCTGGTATTGGGCGTGGAGGCCAAGATGAAAGCCCATAAGGTGACCGTGGTAAAGGGAGAGGCCACCATCGTGGGGCGCTCTTCGGCTGGGATCGAGGTCTCCAGTAACGGCGAGTCGTTCATCGGTAAAAACCTGCTGATATGCACCGGTTCCGAGTCGGTCATACTGCCCATTCCCGGTCTTGCTGAAGCGGGGGATGTAGTGGTTACTAACCGCGAGATACTAGAGATGACCACCTGCCCCAAGTCTCTGGTGGTCATTGGTGGCGGCGTCATCGGGATGGAGTTCGCCAGCTTGTACAACAGCCTGGGAGCTCAGGTGACCGTTGTGGAGATGCTCCCGGAGATATTGGGGGGCATGGACCTCGAGATTTCGGCTGCCCTGCGGGATATCTACGCTAAGAAGGGGATCACCTTCCACCTGAGTTCAAAGGTGGTGCAGGTGGATGGCCACAAGGTGCTGTTCGAGAAGGATGGCGAGACCCAAACGGTAGAGGGTGAAAAGATCCTGTTGAGCGTGGGACGTCGTCCCGTGACGCGCGGGTTTGGCCTGGAGAACCTGGGTGTGGAGTTGTACCGTAACGGTATCAAGGTCGACGAGAAGATGCGCACCAACGTGCCGGGCGTGTTCGCCGCGGGTGACGTGACCGGTTTCTCCCTGCTGGCCCACACGGCGAGCCGCGAGGGCGAGGTGGTGGTCAACAACCTCACCGGGAGAGACGATGTTATGCGCTACATCGCGATACCGGGAGTCGTTTACACCAATCCCGAAGTGGCCGGTGTGGGCGAGACAGAGGAGTCGGCTAAGGCCAAGAACATCGCGTACAAGGTGGCGAAGCTGCCCATGGCCTATTCTGGTCGCTTCGTGGCCGAAAATGAGGGTGGCAGCGGCATTTGCAAAGTACTGCTGGGCGAGAAGCATGGCGAGGTAATTGGCGTTCACATGCTGGGCAACCCCTGCAGCGAGATCATCTACGGGGCCTGTATCGCCATCGAGCAGGAGATGACCCTCAAGGAGATGCAAGAGGTGGTCTTCCCACATCCCACGGTGAGCGAGATCATCAAAGAGGTGGTCTTTTCCGTTTAGCTTCTTTTTTCGCGCGTTCTTTCTCTTTGCAGGAGCGCCACTTCCGATTTTTAACCGGAAGTGGCGCTCCTGCAATTGTTTCTTGTTCTGCTTGTCGGTGACCGTCTGTTGGCAGGTTGCGTGTTACCGGAGGAAACGTCCTTGCCAGGTCCTCCTTTCCTGGAACCGTTTCGTGATCTTCGCCGTCACCACGTGGTTCTTTAGCTCCCACGCGGGTGCTACCAGTAGCTCCTTAGGGGATTGGGAGACGAACCGCTCGATGTAGAACGACGGGTTCAGTCGCTCCGCGAAGTCCACGCAGAGGTTGATGTACTCATCCAGCTCAAACGGGTAAAACGATTCCGGGAGCAGCCGGAACTCTTTCTCCATGGCTGTTCCCCGAATAATTTGTAGCTGGTGGAGCTTGAGCGACGTTAAGGGTAGCTCCGATAGGGCGTCGGCGTGACTCAACATCTCGTCATACGTTTCACTAGGAAGTCCCAGGATCATATGCGCCCCCACCGCGATACCGCGTTGGGCGGTCAACTGAATCGCCTCCTGCGACTCTTCGAACGTATGTTGCCGGTTTACCCGTTCCAGCGTTCGGTTTAACGTGGACTCCACGCCATACTCGATCATGACGAACAGCCTCTTGTTTAACGCTTCAAAGTAATCAAGCAAGGCGGTGGGCATGCAGTCGGGTCTGGTTCCCACGATAAGCCCCACCACGTCGGGGTGGGCGAGCGTCTCTTCGTATATCGCGGTAAGTGCATCCAGTTCGCCGTACGTGTTGGTGTACGACTGGAAGTAGGCCAGGTACTTCATCTCCGGGTACTTGCGCGAGAAAAAACTGATGCCGTCCGCCAGCTGCTCGCTGACGCTTTTAGTTGGCTTGCCGTACCCGGGGGTAAAGCTTTGGTTGTTGCAATAGGTACACCCGCCCCGCCCCTTGCTCCCGTCCCGGTTAGGGCAGGTGAACCCCGCGTTGATGGAGATTTTCTGCACCTTGAACGGGAACCGCGCGTCTAAGAACTCACCAAAATCTCTGTAGGGCTTGTTCATTGATTATGTTACCTTCGTAAGCACTTCAAATTGTAACCTCGATACCCGAAATCATCTCATGCTTTTTCATTGATTAAATTTACCTGTTGAAAAGCACTTCGTAGAGCTCCACGGGCAAATCGGTTTCGATGATATCCGGTTTTTTCTTTATCTCCTCAAGATAGCCTAACGCCCGCTCCTCCTTCGACTCCAGGCGATCGTGGGTGGGGGATAACCCGACCATGCAGCGTACGCCGTGACCGTGTAGCTTTTCCACGATATGGTGGTTACCCTCGTTTATCGTGGGGCCGACGTAGGCGATGATATGGCTCCAGGGAACCCCCGATATGGCCATATCCTCGTACTCCCTGTCGTTGCGCACCCACGCGGAGAGCATGGTGTTGGGGAGCCTGTCGTGATAGAACCTCGCCTGGGCACCCGTGTGCACGGTAAGCATCATATGCTCCTCGGCACCGCACTGTTTGATGAGCGCTACGGTAGCTTCTAACGGTACGTCTTTCTTATCCAGGTTCAGGATGGTTTTCCCTTTGCCCCACTTGATTACCTCTTCCAGGGTGGGGATTTTGTAATCGGTGACCTCTCCCTTGTAGTCCTTTAGTCTCACCTCTTTCAGCTCCTCGAACGTGAAGTCAGACACCTTGCCGGTGGCATTGGTCGTCCTATCGAGGGTCTCGTCATGCATCAAGATGATGACGCTATCCTTTGTCAACCGGGGGTCTATCTCGAAGAAGATACCCGGCACCTTCTCCGTGGCATACTGCAATCCTTCCAGCGAGTTATCCGGGAACTGGGTGTTTTTCCAAGCACCCCGGTGGCCACTCACCAGAATGGAACCATCCCCCGTGTAGTGGAATTGGCTGTAAGTTTCACCCAACCCTTGACCATCTGTCATGGAAGGGTTTTTGCATGAACATAGCGTGATTAACAGGGCTGTAATGAGCGTTATCAGCCAAAAATAATTTTTCACTATGGCACTTGTTAGTTTAGGTTGAACGTTACGTTCAAGTGCTGGTCGCTTCTCACGTAGGTCGATACCACGTCGTAAGAGAGGGAGCTCTGGTCAGCCGGCGCAGAGATCAGTTGAGACGATTGAGGATAAAGCACGATGCCGCGTGTCCCGTTCCCTTCAGTCAGGACCAGCTCAAAGTAGAGGTCGCTGTTGTTCGTGATCTCGTAGAAGGTCGTATTGTTACCATTCCCCCTCACTTCCGTGTAGTGCGGGGGTTTGAGCTCGACGCAAGCATTGAATAGCGCACGCACGTGTTCCTCTTTCCCTGCCAGGTACTTGCTTGCCCAGGCAACCGTTCTCCCGGCATCCAGTGCCTCCCTGATGGCCTCGGGTGTTCTCTCTTTCGCCATCACGAGTGTCATCGTGCGATGCACGTAGTCCCTATCGGTGTCGTAACTGCGCTGGATCAGGTTATGGATATCAGAGGTACCCATGACGGTCAGGTTCTTATCCACGCACCAATCGAGGGCTTTCTTATGAAATCCAAAGCCGTTGATGACCTCAATACCGTGCAGGGCTTGGTTGGCGTATAGATCTTCCACGAAGTCGATCCACTCGTATGACCCCTTTATCTTGGGTTGCCAGCCCGGGTGGTTCCAAAAGACAAACGCACCCTGTTCAGCCGCTTTCATGACGGTAGCCTTGTCGTGGCTGGCATCTTGTGACTCGATGAATTCCGAGGCATCCTGAATAAAGATGGCATTAAAGTGGCCCGGGGGAGTGTTGCGGGTCACCTCCGTACCTTTGACCAGGATAATGTTGTTCTTTTGGGCATCTTTCACGAT
>DUPB01000206.1 GCA_012838585.1 Bacteroidales bacterium | reverse complement strand
ATGGGGTAGGAGCCCAGGAAGAGCTGCACCCCCGCCTTTTCGGCTGCCGCGATCAGCCCGTAGGCCGTCGCCATGTTCCCGTTGATATCGGTGTAGAATCCTTTCTCGGCCGCGGCCGGTTCCACCCGGTAGGTCGCGGCCGTGAGGTGGGTGTTGTGCCCGTAGTTGTAACCGTCGGTCAGTGCCTTCACGTTCGCCTTCACCACCGCCTGTTTCTTCGCGAACTTCTGCTGTAGCAGCTGGTCGGCGATCTCCAGCGGTCGGTTAAAAAGCCAGCAGACCAGTCCCAGGGCGAACATGTTCTTGCTCCGCAGGATATCCTTGCCCTCCATTCCCGAATCCTCCAGGGAGGCTTTGGTGAGCGAGGTGATGGCCACCCCGATGGGGTGTACTTGTTCCAGTCCCAGCTCCTTGAACGGCTCTTGGGTCTGGAAGTTGGCCTTTTCCAGGTCTTTCTCCTCGAACGAGTCGGTATCGTAGATCACGATGGAGCCCCGTTTCAGGTATTGTGCGTTCATCTTGAGCGCCGCGGGGTTCATGGCGACGAGCACATCGGCCTTATCCCCCGAGTTGTAGACATCTTTCGCCCCGATACGCACCTGGAAGCCCGACACCCCTTGCAGGGAGCCTTGCGGGGCACGTATCTCGGCCGGGAAATCGGGGAAGGTAGAGATCTCGTTCCCGAAGATCGCCGACAGCGTTGAGAATAGCGTTCCCGATAACTGCATCCCGTCGCCGGAGTCACCCGAGAAGCGGACGGTTACCTGCTTGATGTCGGTCACGACAGTTTTTGTTGACATATTTTCCTTCTGGTTGTTATGGATAAAACGCCCTTGAAGGGCGTGCGGTTGCAATTATTTGATGCTCGACAAGGCAAGCGGGTACAAAGTAATAAAAGAGTTTGTTAAAAAGCAAATCCTGTTTTTTCTCGTTTCCTCTCTCTTTACCTTTTGCCCCAGATATTTTTGTTCCTCTTCTTGTTTTATGTTTCTATTTCTTGTTTCTTCGTCCTTTTCCTTTTCCTTTTCTTTTTCCTGTTCCTTTTCCTGTTCCTTTTCCTTTTCCTGTTCCTTTTCCTGTTCCTTTTCCTGTTCCTGTTCCTGTTCCTTTTCCTTTTCCTGTTATCGTTTACCTTTATCCTTTCCTTTCAATCCGTGCCCCCAGCGCGTTCAGCCGCTGGTCGATCCGCTGGTAGCCCCGGTCGATCTGGTCGATATTGTGGATCACGCTCTGCCCTTTGGCGCACATCGCCGCGATGAGCAGCGATATTCCCGCGCGGATATCGGGCGAGGTCATCGTCATCCCCCTCAGGTGGAATCGGTCGTCCAGCCCGATTACTACTGCCCGGTGCGGGTCGCACAAGATGATTTGTGCCCCCATGTCGATCAGCTTATCAACGAAGAAGAGGCGGCTCTCGAACATCTTTTGGTGGATCAGCACGCTCCCTTTCGCCTTGGTCGCCACCACCAGCATCACGCTCAGCAGGTCGGGCGTGAGTCCCGGCCAGGGTGCGTCGGCTATGGTAAGGATCGATCCATCCAAGAACGATTCGATGGTGTACTGCTCCTGGCGCGGTATATAGAGGTCGTCCCCCCGTTGCTCCACGGTGATGCCCAGTCGCCTGAAGCTCTCCGGAATAATTCCCAGGTTCTCCACCGACGTCTCCTTGATGGTGATCTCAGAGGCGGTCATGGCTGCCATCCCTATGAAGCTACCAATCTCGATCATATCGGGCAGCATTCGGTGCCGGCACCCTTTCAAAGAGGAGACCCCCTGCACGAACAGTTTGTTCGAGCCGATCCCTTCAATTTTCGCCCCCATCCGCACCAGCATTCGGCTCAGCTGCTCCACGTAGGGCTCGCACGCGGCGTTGTAAATCACGGTCTCCCCCTCGGCCAGCACGGCTGCCATCAGCAGGTTGGCCGTTCCCGTTACCGATGCCTCCTCCAGCAGGATGTACTGCCCGGTCAGTTTTTCGGCCGCGAGGGCGAATGTCTGTTCGGCTTCATCGTACACCATTTCGGCACCCAGTTTCATGATGCTGTTCAAGTGCGTATCCAGTCGCCTTCGACCTATTTTATCGCCCCCAGGTTTGGGAAGCAGCGCCTTTCCAAAGCGTGCCAGGAGGGGACCTACAATCATGATGGAGCCCCGCAGTGCACCGCTTTTCCTCATGAAGTCGTCCGATCGGGTATAGTCGAGGTCGATTTTCTCCGCCTTGAACGAGTAGCACCCCTCGCTTAGCCGTTTCACCTCTACCCCCATCATCGACAGTAGATCGATAAGGTTATTCACGTCCAGTATATCGGGGATGTTCTCGATGATCACCTCCTCTTGGGTGAGCAGGGTGGCGCAAATCACCTGGAGTGCTTCGTTTTTGGCTCCTTGCGGCTCGATGACCCCTTGCAGGCTATGTCCCCCTTCTATGATAAACGATGCCATGTTGATGCGATTATATGAAATTAGTATGCCTGTACCTCTGGCTCAAGCGTTATCCCGAACCGTTTTTTGACTTCCTGCTGTATCTCTTGCGCGAAAGCGATAATCTCTTGTCCCTCTTCGGTGCCGTGGTTGACCAGTACCAGCGAGTGGTGTTCGTAGGTCCCCACCTGCCCCCTTCGTAGCCCCTTGTACCCCGCCTTCTCGATCAGGTAGGCAGCCGATGTTTTGAACAGGTCCACTCCCGCGTTGTAAATGGGTGTGTTAGGCAGGACCTTCAGCAACTCCTCTTTTTCTTTCCAGCTCAGGAGTGGGTTCTTGAAGAAGCTCCCCGCGTTGGGTAGTAAGCGGTAGTCGGGTAACTTGCGGATTCGTGTCCGGATAACCGCCTCCCGTACTTGCGTGAGGGTAGGGTTGGTGATCCCCTCCAGCTCACGGTTTAGGTCGGCGTACTTTTCTTGGTACGCGAACGATTTATTCAACCGGAAGGTCACCGTGGCAATCGCGTAGTGGGGGTGTCGTTTGAAAAGGCTCTCCCGGTACCCGAATTGGCACTCCTCGTTGCTGAAAATCTCTACCTCGCCGGTTTTCAGGTTCACCGCCTTCACGCGGGTAATCATCTCGCTCACCTCGGCGCCGTATGCTCCGATATTCTGCACGGGGCATGCTCCCACCGTGCTTGGGATTAGCGACAGGTTTTCCAGTCCCGCGTAACCCCTACCCACGCAATGCTCTACCAGTGCGTCCCACTCCATGCCGGCACCCACCTCGATCTCTACCTGCTGCTCGTCATCGGTAATCGTCTTTACCTGCTCCATGGCCGGCTTGATCACCAGGCCATCGAAATCCTTCGTGAAAAACAGGTTGAAACCACCCCCCAGGATTAGTTTTTTCTCGTGGGGGTGGGTGCGGATTACCTCGATGAGCTCGTCAAGGGTAGCGGGTTCACAAAACAGTTTGGCCAATGCTTTCGTGCGGAACGAGTTGTAGGGTTTCAGTTGAACGTTATGCTTGATGATCATCGCGGGTTGTAATTTTCCCTACAAAAGTAGTCAAAAAGTTTCAAGGAATCAACGTGTTTTGTATGCCAACAGGGTTTCAGTTTGTTGCATAGGCAATGAGGTAACTTGGAGGTTAACTCGTTAAGGTGGGCTATACACGTGGGGATTCTCTACTTGGTTGCCCTGCAATTAGGGAAATAGGGAGGTTAACGTGTCAATGTGCCCTATAAATCCAAGGGGCAACGGGATCTGGATCCCTCCACAGTCCCACCTTTCCCTCCCGTGCTTCCTCCTCCAGCTTGGCGTAGTGGTTCGAGTCATCATACTTTTTGAAATGCCAGGCCATACCCGCCTTGATCATCTCCGCACCCACGTCGCGGTTATCGGGAGTAAAAGCGTAGACCACCGGGCGACCAAAGCCATCCTCCTCCCTTTGTACCTTAATGCACACCTTCTTCCCCTGAATCAGGCCGGCGAGGTAATTCCTCGATTTTCGGGAGAACGCCTGCGACAACTCCGGCGCGTCAATCCCCTGGATCCTGAAGCGCACCTCCTCGTTATCCCCCATGCGTCCCGTGAAGGTGTCCCCGTCCGAAACGGCAATCACCTCCACGAAGTAGTCGCAGTCACCGGCAACGGGCAGCTCGCTTTGCGTTCCCAAAAAGGCTTGGCGATAAATGAACCCCGCTAACACCAGCAACAACAGGATTGAACCGTATCGCTTCATCAATTTAATAGTTTTCCTCATATTTCAACCCCAAAATTACAAAATATCCGTGGATGTTTCCGGGTTTGGTTCTCTTTGATGTCTACTTGTGATTTTCGCTGTAAATCAAAAGAAAAAGTCCCACAATCGTGCTGTTACGGGCATTCGCCCGATATCGCCCCGATAGTAGGACTTAAATGAATATATCAGACTGCTGATTGTAGCGATATGTGTAAATCAACGATTTCTTCTGTTTGAGACTGGCAGTTCGTCAGCTCAATTATTTATAACAACATGTATAAATTAATGGTCGTGATCGTGGTGAATACCTTCTTCACGTGTTTTGTGAATGGTTCCGTGTTCGTGTTCAGCCGGAGCGTAAATAGAGTATAGTTTCAGTGGCTCGTCACCCGTGTTTTTCAGGTTGTGCCACTTGCCAGCGGGGATAAACACCGCGAAATCCTCTTTAATGGGTTGTTCGAAGTCGAGGTTCTCTTCCGTGTCACCCATGTAAACTACTCCTTGGCCTGATTCTACCCTGATGAATTGATCCGTTTGCGTGTGAATTTCTAATCCTATATCTTCGCCTGGTTGCAAAACCATCAAGGTCATTTGCAGGTGCGTACCCGTCCAAAATGCCGTTCTGAAATTATCGTTGCGGTCTGTAACGTCTTCAATGTCAAAAACAATGGGATCTGCACCGTACTCTTTAATCACTGTCTGCGCTGCTGTTAGTGGCATTAAGGGTTGCTCATCTGTCGTGTCAGCCTTTTTTTGGGTGCAGGCTACTAATCCTATAGCCAATAAACCCAGTAAAATAATTTTCTTTTTCATAACTGTCTGTTTTATAAATGATAATAATTGTTGTTGTGATATTCATCAAAGCATGAAAGATATTGTAAAGCGATAACCTTTGTTGTGCCTTGAACAGGTATAACAAAAAAAGTGACGTTAATGTTTTGTACTCCAATTTTGATATACATTCTTCTTGAAGAGGGTGATGAGTCCGGCTCATGTTTCAATTCTTGATGGTTCAATTAATACCAGGTACGCCGATGCCACCCGCGGAGTTGCCACCGTTTCAATTCCTTACGGTGCGATTAAAAGCGGCCCACGGCGCTTGAAGTCCTGCGCCACCGGGGTGTTTCAATTCCTTACGGTGCGATTAAAAGGCGGGGAACAACGCGTCGACGGCGCGGCCCAACGACCGTTTCAATTCCTTACGGTGCGATTAAAAGATACTATGATAAGCAGATCAACGCGCAGCAATACGCCGTTTCAATTCCTTACGGTGCGATTAAAAGCTTTAAGCGCAGATATCACCCTTGACGCATCTGACGTGTTTCAATTCCTTACGGTGCGATTAAAAGACGAGGGTGAAGCCGGTAACGATAAAAGTAAAAACCAGTTTCAATTCCTTACGGTGCGATTAAAAGTTTTCATGGATGCGCTTGCCGATCGAAACAAACCGGGTTTCAATTCCTTACGGTGCGATTAAAAGTAACTTCAACGTTAGCGAGCTATTGAAAATACAGCTGTTTCAATTCCTTACGGTGCGATTAAAAGGTCTTAAGAGTTTGATCGATAACATGAGCGGTGGATCGTTTCAATTCCTTACGGTGCGATTAAAAGCCATCTTCACCACGACCCAGTAATTTGGCTTAGATGAGTTTCAATTCCTTACGGTGCGATTAAAAGCTGCTCGCCGTCTAATATAACCGGCACCTTGTCGCCGTTTCAATTCCTTACGGTGCGATTAAAAGAAAAACGTGCGACTAAGATACGTTCGTGGTATTAAGGTTTCAATTCCTTACGGTGCGATTAAAAGGACATCCTCGACCAGTTGAGCGTCGGGCCTGTATTCAGTTTCAATTCCTTACGGTGCGATTAAAAGGGACAACAAGGCGAGGTTGCTGATAAGGCAGCACGGTTTCAATTCCTTACGGTGCGATTAAAAGT
>DUPB01000205.1 GCA_012838585.1 Bacteroidales bacterium | reverse complement strand
TGTTCCAGGTCGAGGTCGGTGAACCTGATCGTGATCTTTTTCTTCGTACGGTCAACCTCCTTGATTCCCAGTACGTCCCGGTATAAGACGTACCCTATGAAGGAGGCGAAACCGTGGTTGCAGCTCGCGTGGCTATGCATATTCTCCCATAGCGTACCTGTCAGGTGGGCCATCGAGTAGAAGTAGTCCTGGATTTCAGACACCAGTTGCCCCTGCAGGTTGTAGCGCGACAAAATATCCATGCGCAGGTAGTTCCCGATAAAAGCGTTCGCGCGGAACACGGTGGGGTGGGTTACCTGGTCATCACGGTTAGGCCCGAAATCGTTCACGATCTTGTTCCATAACTCGGGGTGCGACTCGGGCGTGGCGATATTGAAGAAGAACGCGTAGTACTGGCATGCCTCCGTGGTGTTGTTCGTGATGGTCAGCTCCCCGTTCTCTTCCCTGATGGCATTGTCCACGAAGAACTCGCCGTTGTAGGATTGACGCAGCACGGCTTCACGCACGTTGCCCGACTTCTTTAACCACTCTTTGTTGCCGTAGAGTCGCCCGGCACACCTCAGTGCCGCGCTGTAAAGCATGTTGGAAGGGTAGTTCACATCCTGCACGAGCTCGTTGGCCTTAGACCATTCTACGAATACCCAACTCTCCAGCTTTTCGAGCAGGCCATCCTCATTTTCCAGGTTGGCGAAATAGGCCAGCAGGTTGGTGACACGGGTTTTTAGTTGTGCTACCAGTTGGGGGTTACCCCCGTTGCACGCGTAGTTATCAAGTTGCACGATGAACCAGAGCGACCAGTTAGGGATAAATACGCCATCGTTATGATCGGCCGGGTAACACATGGGAATCATCCCTTCGGGGAGGAACTCGAACCGTTCCGGCAGGGCGTAGTTCTCCAGGAAGTTGTCACAAACGGCGGTTTTCCCGGTAAACGCCCTCTCTGAGATGGAGCTGAAGTAGCTGTCGCACAGCCATCCTGCACGTTCACGGGAGGGGCAGTCCATGAAGATATCCACAGCGTTTTGACGGAACGTCTGCTTGGCCGCTTCGAAAACCTTGTTCAGCTTGTCGTTGCTGCTCGTGAACCAGGCATTCTCATTATTCGGGTAGGAAAACTCCCTCAGGTAGAGCTTTTCAACGTTGGCTGTTCCCTCTAATACCATAAGCTTAAGGTAGCGGAAGGTGTACGACTCCAGCGTCTCGATATCGTACGCACCCGGTTGCAACTCGTAGACGATATGGTTACAGATATCGCTTTGTCGCTGTTTGGTCCTCACATCACCGTCTGTTAGAAGCTCATCAAAGTAGAACATGATTCTCGCGGGTTCAGTGCATTGCACCCGTGCCCCGATGAAACCGGAGAGGTTGGTTCCGAAGTCGTACAGGTTGAACTCCCCCTTTTTCAGGGAAGCAGCGCTTGATGACGTGTACGGCTCGTTGACTGTTTCCTGCGAGCTGGTCACGATCTCCTGTATCTCCTGCGAAACGGGGTATACCTCCAGCTCCGCTTCGGTGTATCCTTTGAGCTTGTCGCTTATCGATGCCAGAGAGCGGTCCTTGTGGTACCTTTCGGGGGTGACTTTCGTGATGTTCCCTTTAGAGTGAAGGGCTACCGGCTCTTGTACGTCGAACGTGGGTATAGCCACGTGACGGGGGAGGAGCGATACGGGTGGGTAGGCGGCCAACTGTATCGTTTCCACCGGCACGTCAGGTGCCGTGCGCCACCGGTCATACCCTTCTGACAGTCGGTAATACTCCGTGAAAGGACGTTGGAAACTGTACCGTTCCACCTTTTGGAACCGCTCCTTGATTTGAAACGCCTCGAAGTCACCTTCCGACCCGGTTGCACGCACCACTTGTCCATCCAGGCTCAGCTCGGCCAAGAGGAACGACGGTTGGTCGAGGGTGTAGTAGGAGTTCACGTTGTAGCCTGCCACCTCGATGGCGAGGATGTTTTCACCTTCTTGGATGAGATCGTTCACGGGGAACTCGTCGATGCGGTAATACCCGTGGGCGGCCCTGGCGGGACCTGAGCCGATGAATTGGCCGTTGAGGTACATCCGGTAGAGGGTGGCCGCCGCGACTTTCACTTGGGCCTCTTGCCCCTGTTCAGCGGTAAAACTAGCCCTGAATCCCAGGTTCAGGTTCATCTCTTTCTCACGTCCTTCCGCCCACACCGGGACGGCTTTTTCAAAACTGGCCGTTCTCTCTTCCTTGGAAGAGGGGGTGCACCCCAGGGCCAGGAAGAGAACAACGCTTGCCAGGATACTGGTTAGTTGTAGTCGTCTCATATTCATTTTCATACGATTATTTTATTCTTTTACATTTCAGTGTATGGAATCTTTGATGTTTAAAATAATCATTTTCAAGGGTGTTTAATGATTATTTTAATCATGTCGGTTTCATACGATTAATTTAATATTTACATTTTGGTGTATGGAACTCGCTTTAATCATGTTCTTGTGTGAAAACAGTTTTCATGCTCGTTTCATATTTATTATTTACCTTGTTTATCGTGTTGGTGTATCTATTCTTCAAGCCGTGTAGCAAACATCTCTATTATGCTACGAACTATTTTTTATACAATTCCGGTATTTCGGGTCGATAATCGCCGTCCGGCATGTTCACCCGCCAGTTCAGCCTGTTGATATACAGGTGGCGGAAATCGAAGGGTTGTTGAATCCAGACCCTGAATAAATTCCCCTCCTCCCAGGTGTTGCCTGCCGAGGTGTAGTCGCACATCTCCAGGAAATGGGTTGATCCGGCTT
>DUPB01000204.1 GCA_012838585.1 Bacteroidales bacterium | reverse complement strand
TAAGCCTCCGTAATCACTACGCAGCGAATAAAAACATAGTTAAGGTTTTGGTTGGATTAAAAAATCAATGCGCGTAATTCAATTATCAATGAATCTACACTGCGAATGTAACCAAAAAGGGGGGGGGAGACGATACTCTTTCCCTCTTTTTGTTGAAAGTGGGGAATTTTTCCCCACTTTAAGAAACTACCCCTTTTTTCAATTACGACGATATTTTAGCAATACAGTCAATTTCAACCTTAATACCTTGACCTAATACCGACTGTACCGTTGTTCTTGCCGGTTTTATACCGTGAAAATATTGGGCATACACGTTGTTGAAGCGATCAAAATCATCTATATCACTTAAATGCACGGTACATTTCACCACGTCATCCATGCAGAAGTTAGCCGCCTCAAGAATGGCTTTTATATTGTCAAGCGTTTGACGGGTCTCCTCCTCAATAGTGCCTAAAACAAACTTTGAAGAGTTAAAATCGACAGAAGCCTGTCCACTAACAAATAAAAATCCATCAATCAAAATACCATCCGAGAAGACACCCGTCTTGAAATTGGGGTCTCTCATTGGATTGTCAATTTTCACTTTACCCATAAATTATACAATCAATAAGTTACCAAGCAATTTTTCAATTTTTCCCCACCTTACTTTTTCTTAAACGAAACGGGTGTCAATTCATGCACCGTGCTGATAATAATCTCTTCCACCTCTTCCGACAAAGGTGATGGCATATTATACCAATACATGCTTGCATCGGCCTCGTATCCCCCTTCATGGATGACCCTTTTCGAGGCGATATAGCAAGAAACATCATTCGCGTAACCATTAAGCCAAAGGCGCTGTGCATCCAGTTCATTTTTAAGCCTTACTGCATAGTCAACGACCGGCTCACCGCCCAAATTAATCATCACCATTTCATCTCCAAAACTCCAAGTTTGTACAAGATAGTCCAACTCAGTCGGAAGAGATTCGCCTCTTATAACACGTTCTAGTGCAAGCCTCGCGTAATACCCTTTTATCGTTTTATCTTTTGTCTGTTCTATCAACTCCTGCACAGTTGGCACCTGAGAGAAAGGTAATCGTATCCATTTCGTCTTACCTGCAGGTGGCGATGTGATGGGTTGTAACTTTGATTGCAATAGCTTATCCACGCTGTTCGCTATCTCTTGGGCATACTGCTTGGTGTATTCAATATTATCCCTTAATTTCGGGTGTGAATCTCCAGCACACCCAATGGTAACCATAGCAATAGCCCCTGGATGTCTTGCCTCGATCTCCCTCTGCGCCTCTCCCATCCAGTCGCCATGAACAGCATTTACATCAGGACCAAGGCTGATGCCGTGGCAAGCGTAATTCATTAACACAGCTCTAAGTGCGCCATCTGTATCCAACACGAACAGTACTGGCAAAGAATGATCTAGAGGACCATCTTCAGTTCTGCGATTTTCAGCAAAAGAGACGGTCTCTTTTCCCCAAGCAAGTAGCGCCGGTTTACGATTCTTTAAGGCTTCCATTGCCACAGTCTCCAACCTTTTACTCAACAGTTCATTGAACTGTGCCATATGTAGCAACTCCTTGGATGATAACAGCGAATCGCTAAAACTAAAATCTGTCGGGTAGTCACCCCGACATTGCAAAATATTTATCAGGTTACCTATTTCGGGACTACCATGTGTATGGGTGGCACAAATAACCACCTGTTCAGGCTTGATTCCCAAATTTTTTGAAAGTTTGTCAACAAGCTCGCAAGTAACACGCCACTGGATACCAATCAAATCTACGGCGATAAGAACGGATGGATGCTGTTCATCACTACCAAAAGCGATGGCTTTAGCAGATAATCTCTGCAGTACGGTATCTGTCTCCACCTTGGTTCTAGCCGCGAAACCGGCAAGACGTATAGGAGTTTCAGGGGTGATGTCCACAGAGGCTACACCAACATCTATGGTGCCAGCTACATGCTCATTGTTAGTTTGAGAACAGGAGACTGCCATAATAAACAGAAATGAAAACAAAAAAATGCATTGTATAAAAGCTTTGAAATATTGAAATTTTCCCATAATAAATGAGTTTATTTTAGAAATAACAAATGTAAGATTAATCTAAACAGGAAGCCTACGTCAATAGTAAGCATTTAAAACCGTTCCAACAATTTCCTCCTGAAGCTACTGTACCACTCTTCTGTTTTTGGAAAATCTGCATAACCCTTTATCTCGGCAAGGAGTGGATCGTCGGGGTTAATATTTGCAGATTGTAATAGCGCGTAATCTTGCAATCCTTCCGCGAAATTCTCCCACCGGATTGAATCAAGAGGTCCGTCATCCCCAGGGTATACAACAAAGGGATCACCTATTGGGATTTCCGGCCAATAGGTGATGTCCGGACATACAAAAGGATTAGATATATCGCTGGTACAAAATTTAAACCAATAACAATAACCCCAGTGTAAAAAGCCTGTTGCACCCAGCTTGTAGAACAATAACCCGCACATTCTGATTTTGGACAAGGGGGTATCCATAAGTCTCTGCAGGTAACCTTCCCTTGGACCACAGCAAAAGTAGACCCACGTATCGAGGTTGATTGCTTTAAAATTGGCCGCGGTTAAGATGCTGGGTATGGGATTCTCGACTAATTTCTGAGTCGCTAATTTTGTGTCGCTCAACGCGTCCATCACCTTCATCCAAGGGGCAACCTGCCGTAACAGCTCTCTCGCTTTTCTGTAATCTTCTATCTGGGCTTCCCCGTCGGGTTCATCGGCGCAATGAAACAGTGACTTGTCAAAAATGCCCTCCTCTTCCAGGAACTGTTTGAAAACCGGAATAAACTGGTTCAAAAAGCTCTTGAAGGTTTCAGATGTTGCACTAATATCTGGCTCCCAGAGGATTTTCCCAACGGCACCTTCACCTTTTTCATAAATTCTTTGGGGATGTTTGCCAGTATCCGGTACCGGGGTGAAGAAATGGGTCCACTCAATGTATTCCGCCCCATGTTTTAAAGCGAGGCGAACCCATTTCCTCACATCCGTGAAATCAAACTCAAATTTGTCATCACCAATTTTCTTGACTCTCAATAACTGTGCCGGTCTAATGAGCAGTTCATGTCGGTTAGTCCAAATAGGCGTATAGACAACGTTGTTCCCATGGGAGACCAAATTTTCTATAAATTTGTCTGCTAACTCCCAGAATCGATCTCCGCACGGCTCAATCTTATAATACTCCCAGATGGAATCGACGGATATCCAGTGGGTCACGGGGAAATTCTTCCGTGGTTGTATCACCAGTGATCTCACATCAATTTCAACCGGTAGAGTGACGGACAATGCATCAGGATATGTAAAGCCATTGCATGCATAACGATTGACCAAGGTTAATTTTACAGAAAAGGTCTGTTTTCCGCTTTTTATATTTTCAGGAATCTGGAGCGTGATCCAAAAAACGCCATTGGACTCGGGTCCTATATGCACCTGGTTATCCGGAAAGAGGGGATCGGGGCATAAACCGGGGATATGTCCTATTCCTTCCAGATCTGATTTGGGTGTGTAAGTGTTGAGTTGTATCACGGGTACATAGCCCACGCGCCTCACCATCAATGTAGAATCTGTATCGTGAATCAGTTCACACTTCACTACCGCCGAATCGGTGCTGTAGTTTCTCACGCATGCTTGCAATGATACCCGCTCATTCTTTGCTGCAATGATCTTCAGTGCCTTTTTTTCTCCCGGTTTAGAGTTCGGGTAAACCCTTTTCAGTGATGTTTCGAGCCAAAATTGAAGCTGACTGGATGCATCGTAAGTTAGCTTGTCTGGTTCAATATTAGCCGTTGCACACATACTTTTAAAGGGGGCTCCCAAAATAGACAGCGTGGTTAATGCCAACCCACTTTTTATAGCTGTTCTTCTTCTCATAAATAAAACGGTTAAATTGGTGATTTGATGGGTAGCCTAAAACTGAATATAAAAGCAATTAGTAAATGGATCATCAACGTCTATTCCAGTTTTAACAAAACTCCTTGACCAGGAGCCAACATGAAGTAACCGGCTGGATAATCCTCCAATACCCCACTCCACGGAGAGACGATTTTGACTTGTGTAGCATGTACGCCGAACACCGGATTGCAAGAGGCTGACGTGGTGATACTCTTATTTACAATCATCACGTAGATAGCGCCATGGTCATCCACAAAATCGCCGACAATATATCTCCCTCCCCCGGGAATCTCTTGTACAAACGACTGCTCAGAAACGGCATGGTGTCCCTGGGGTACATCGCCGATATGATAAACCGCCTTCGAGTGCAATGCCAGCAATGTAGGTCCCATGTTCGCGATTTGGCGATTGATATTCCGAAGCAGATCGAAAGTGTGCGTTCTCTCTCCAAATTGATCCAACGGCCCCATCCTGAAATTACCCAGATCCGGGGCGTTATAAATGGGCAAGGCAGCGGAGATAAATTTATAGAACGACAATCCCTTGGCACCGTATGCCAAAGAGCCAAACATTTTCAAACGTAGCTCGGCATCGGTAAACTCTTCGTAAATGAGATGGGGAGAGGTCAAAACAATATTCCAGAAAGGGAGGTCGGCGGCCAGGGCCGTTTCACGTACCTCGGCCAGGTTGTCCCAAAAGAGTGATTTAGTCCCATCCAAACTGTTGTGATCCGGGATATAGTTGTTATACGATAGGGCGGTTGGCTGACAAATATCGATAAACTTCTCCAAGTAATCTGCTTGGTACCTATCTCCAAAGGGGAAGTTAGGAAACAAACTGATATAGGGCCATTTGCCTGGAGCCAACTTTTTCACCAACTCCACCGACTTCCCCAGCTCAGGAAAATCGGCAACCCCCGGTTCATCTTTTAAATGATAGCCATACAATGCGGGGTGATCGTTATATTTTCTGATGAGTTCTTCAAGTGTGCTATTCGCGGTTGTAGCGTTAAAAGGAGCATCAAAAGCATGTAACACGCCGGCATCATATAAAATGCATTTGATGTTATACTTTTCCGCTACGTCTAACAGTGAGGCAGGAGCAAATGCCACAAGATTCACACCGCACTCTTTCATTTCCTGCAGCGTTTTCTCATCGTCGACATAGTCCCAGGCCATCAGAGGGAACTCTTTATCTACCTTGGGGTCGGGATGGGTACTTTTTTGCGCCCATGTAGGTGGGCAAAACAGTAGGGATAGCAGCATGAAGAGAGATACTCCTATGCTACTGTTTTTCAACAATTGAATAGAACGCTTCATACAACTGTTTTATCCTTATTATTACTGCCAATTCACCACGGCTTGGATTTATTCAAGCCGTGGTGAATTAATAGACAACTAATTGAGCTGCTAAGGTTAATTATAGGTTACGTCCCAGAACCTCTCCTTGTCAAACGGATACATCCAGACAATCCCATGGGCACCCAATGCCAACAGGTTATCACCGAAAGCGGTAATATGCTGGTACTTATTCCATCCACATCCCACTTTCTTTGCCGTGCCATCAAGCTTCAATAGCCACATATCCCCATTTGTATCGACGGCCAAGAAATCGCTGCCGTAACTTAATATATGCGTAAAGCTACCCCACTCACCGGGAACATCATAGGGTCCCCCCATTGAGTTGGGCCCAAAAATCGGGTAGAAGAGCATCTTCCCCTCATGGTTCACGCAGAACAGACCATTATGGGCGGTAGATGATATCACTTTATCGAAGATGTGGAATCCAGTACCGAGAAAACCTAAATTACCGATAACATTCCCGGAGTTTTTATCCCAGCTATACCATACAATGTTCCCTTCGTGTGAGCAGGCAAGAATGGCATCCGTGTAGCTGATGGTCCATTTGAAAATATCCCAGCCTCCCCAGAATGTTCCTCGGTAGCCTGAAAAGAAGTTCTCCGCTTTGTTGAACAGGTAAAAGCGCATCCCCCCTCCACCTACATACGGTTCAACAACCACCAGGTCCTGATAGAAGGTAAAGAGGTTTTTCACCGTCCAGCCTGTCGCGTCGAACACATTTAGAGGCGGTTGTTTTTCAATCGGAAGCGGTATATTGGTGTTGGGCGGCAGGTATTCTTCCTCCACTATAGCATACGAACCATCGTTCCTGATAAACTTGTAATGGGCAATCATTTTATGTTCAGCCGGTGAGAAAGAGTTGTTCCCCACGTTCGTAATCGTGTACCCTTCATGAAAACCATCAATCTGAACCTGGTTACCCTCTAAGGAAAACCGAAGGAGGCTATTGGGCAATTCTGCCGAATTGGCAACACGGTTACACTCGTACACATCGTTTGACAAGCTGGCGTTTTTCCTTAAGCTCTTGATGAGATCGCCATAATGCACGGTACCAATAACAACCCCCGCGCTGTTATAATCCGTTTGGGTGCCGTTAACCGTGAATATAGTGAGTTGCTCCTGTCTGGATGATGTTTTCAGTGTATCCACGGTGTTTTCGAAAAAATAGAGCGTGGAAACATCCAACATGCCATCGGGATGATTGAACCTGTTTTTCACACCCGTGATCGTTGTGCTGGTTGAATCCGAGGGTACGAACAGCACTTTTCGCGTATTTGTAGAGCCATTGACATAGGTGATTTTCGAGCCAAGACTCCCCGCGATACCAGGCCCCCAGGAAATTTTGATGTCAGACAACTGCTTTTCCTTATCATAAGCGATAACGGTCATAGAGGAGATGCCTCTACTTTTTAAGCCCGAGATGAACGATTCGCCGTAAACTTCTCCTTGCACGGTTGATACCAGCGATCGATAGCCACTTTTGTTCCGATTGATGAGTTCAAAAGTATACGTGCCTTCAGGTAAGCCTTCAATAAAGAGCGAGTCGGCCTGTATCCCTTTTTCGGTTCTACGAAATGATTTCTTCACCGAATCTTGCCGCATGTTCCAGTATATTACCGTCTCTTCAATCTTTGGATCGGCGTTCACGTACCATTTCAGTTGTACCCTGCCTATCCCCGACAATGCCACCAGGCTATCTGTTTTACCCAAATATATCTTCTCTCCTTCATTAATGTATTGTTTGTAAAGGTCATCACTCTCCTTGTCATCGCATTGAATCAAAAAGAGTGAAAATAGAGAGATGCAAAGCCATATGTAAATAGGTGTCTTATTCATAATCTATGCTGTTAATCGATTTGATTGGTTCCAAAAAAACTCAATTCACCCAGCTGCCAGTAGTTGTTCGGTACCGGTTTACCACCGGCGTTGGCTTCCGCGAAAAAGCGAATGTATCGCACGGGGCCCAAATTTTCCGGTAGGATAAACTCATCACCATCTACAGCGCCTCTCTGCGCTATTTCGGCATCCGTCGCACCCTGGAGGTCCAACCTTTCACGAACAAAATAGCCCAGGTAGACCCAATCCTCCTTGAAAGTGCCGGTAGGATCTTCGTTGTTTTCCCAATAGGAGTTGGGTTTGGTGGTATCCAATACCGGTGAACCCCACATCGAAAACTCAATGAGATTCACGTTGCCATACACATCCATCAACTCACCAAACCTCAAGCTGGGCCAAAATTTGAATCGGTTCAATATAAACTCCTCTTTCAAGTCGAAGGTAAACGAGTTGCCTTCCGAACGGGCTTTGTTGAGATAACCTACGGAGCCCCAGCCAATCAGTCCGTCAAAAAACTTACTAAACGTGTGGGTAGGTCCATATTCGGTCGTATTGTCACCATACACATACGCGCGCATATCTCCCCAGGGTTTGGGTATCTCCATCTCAAAAATGGGAGTTGTCTCGTAAAAAATGGTGTCAGAAACATTTTGCCATTTATCCCCGATAACGATCGCGAACTTTGTCGCTACCGATTCATACCCCCGGTACACATGGCTGTCCTGTGAGTAAGCTGAAAAATATATCTCTTCTTTCGAAAGCTTACCATCAATGTAAGCCAATAGATGAACCCTTAACTCTGTATTGGAGTTGTTGTCCCATGACACCTTGATACCGCCGAAGGTAGTATAAATCTGCATGGACTCTTTGGCTAAATCCACCAGACCCTTTAACGGGGTAAACTTGATAGTCACCGGCTCGGAGCGATCTTCGTAGCTATTTTCGGTGTAAAGGGTAACCTCGACCGGTTCAATCACCTTGAAACCCTCGATTCGTAAGCTGTTTTTATGGTAGGATGAGCGTTCGATGAATTTTTGACCGTTACGGAAATACTCCGCCGTCACGCACAACACGTTCGGGTCATTGGGTACTTTATAAGTAATCACCGCTCCCCCGTTTATAGGTGTTACCTCATATTCAGTCAATGGAGAAGGTTTCTCGGAAGACCTTACATTCTCCTCACCGCAGGAAGCGATAAACTGAATAAACAGCAGCAGTACCAGGTAGAATATTATATTTACTTTGTTCATAATAATTACTTGTTTTACGTTTATGATTTCATTCATGAAACATCACCATCCCCATGTCTGAACCAAATTCCGATTGATCCTCAAATCATCAAGGCTGATGGGCCATAGGTAATCTTTTACAGAAACCTTGCGTGGCTCTCGTATCCTAACGATGGTGTAATAATCCTCTGCCGTCCTTCCCCTGTTATTCCAATTCAGGCTGGGAGTAGTCCAGAATTCGTTGATCCTTTTCCATCGCCTCACATCCCAGAAACGCTGACCTTCGAATGAAAGTTCTATCATGCGTTCTTGTTGAATTATTTTCCTCATCTCGTTTTTGTCAAAGGGACGATTGGGATAGATCGACTCCTTCCAGGATTCAACCACCCCTTTTAAACCGGTTACCGCCCTCACCTGATCGATCCATTTATAAACTTCCGCGTTGGGGCTATCACTCACCTCATTAAGTGCTTCGCTGTAAAGGAGGTAAAGGTCAGCTAACCTGATAAGGGGAAACAGGTAAGAGTGCATCGCGTATTGTCCCGCGGCGTTTGAACCAGATTCGAACGCAACGAGTTTTTTGGCATAATATCCCAGCGGATCACCATAATTGGTGATTTCACCATTCCGCGCCTTCAAAAAGGTGGTGAATGATTTACCGCGATTTTCCGTTAGGTTTGAAAGTTCAAAGTAACCCCTATCGAAGCCCAGGTTGGCATAAAATCGCGGTTCCCGGTCAAAGTGAAGTGCCACCGTTTTTTCATTGAGTGGAATATAATAGTCGTTTTTTGCCTCACGGGTTGAAACCCTCAATTGATATCGACCCTCATAATTCCAATCCGGATCCTCATCAATAGGAATACCCTTATTGGTGTAGAACAGCTCCGCCATACCAAACGATGCATGAAAAATGGCCACGATATATCCAATATCAGAAGCTTTTATCACCGGTAAGGCACGAACTTGTAAATCCCATATTCCCCGTGTATCTGTCCATATTACACCCCGGTTCCACTTGTCGGTAATGGCTTTTCTAACATGCATCTGTTTAACCAAAGAGTCGTTCATCGCACCTGTGTTTGGCGAGGACATTTTATCATAATAGTAGAGTTCAAATCCCGCCTCATGGCTCGTATCAATGGCCGATTTCAAAGCTGCTGCCGCTTTCTCCCATTTCTCCTTGCTGTAGGTGGGGGAGACAAGCTGCATACCCCTTGAATCCACCCAGTTCTTGTAGTCCGGGTTGCCATTAAAGAGCGGACTGGCGGCAAGCGTTAGCACTTTCGCTTTCACAGCCAGCGCGATGGGCCTCGTAATTCTTCCATCCTCTTCAATGGGATTGGTAATCGTCATGGGTAAATTTGGAGCGGCCTCATCGAGAAGTTCAACGATATAATCCACACACTCATCAACCGGTTCCCTAAAGAGCCATGTATCCTCGGGAGGAGCCGATAAAGGTATATTCTCTTTTACCAATGGTATCGGACCGTAAAGCTGTAACAGGAAAAAGTGATAGTAGGCCTTCAGGAAGGTAACCTCAGCAATCCATCGAGCCCTCTCTTCCTCTTCAAGATCCTGTGGTTTATGGATCTCCTCCAAGAAAATATTGCATTGGCGGATGGCTTGAAAGAGATTTCGTCCCCCGTTACCACCCGACCAGTAATTTTGTTGTGGATTGTTGCTATTTTGTCCACCTCGACTAATAATACCGGCAGAGGTTGCCTGAAAATGATTGAATAAATAGGTCGAAGCATCCAGTTCATCATTGCTATTTAAAATAGCCGGGTAATTGTACTGATCAGCAATATCTGGCAAAAACGAGTAGCATGAAAACAGGAATCTCTCTGCCATTTCCCGATTTGCAAAAGCGTGTTGCAGATTAGGAACATTGTTGGGAACGATGTCCAAATAATCACTGCAGGTGCTGGTGCTAAAAATGACAACTATAAGTAGAAAATATTTTACAATTGCGCTTTTCATATTCGTTGAATTTAAAAAATTACATTTACCCCCAAGTTATACACTCTCTGTACCGGATACCCCAATCCATTACCGGCCATTTCGGGATCCCAGAGTTTAAACTTAGACCATACCCAAAGATTTACGCCACTCACGTAGAAACGCAAGGAGGTTATTTTGAACCTTCTCGAGAGTTTTTCCGGCAGCGTGTAGCCAATCTCCGCGGTTTTAAAGCGAAGGAAACTACCATCTTGCAACCAGTAGGTGCTGTTTTGGGCATTGTTGTTGATCACGTTATCAGCTAACCGTGGCCAAAACGGTCTAAAGGCACGGTTGTTTTCAGACCAGTGATCATCGGCAATATATTTCAATAAGCCCCTCTGACCGTTATTGATAAAGGGTGATATAGCGCCGATGTCCAACATGAAGGAGGACCTGGCTGATCCCTGGAAGAAAGCGGAAACGTCAAACTGGTTTATACCAAAGGAAAAACCGGTACCATAAATAATTTCAGGCGTAGTGGGATAACCCAGCGGGAGCAAATCGTCGCTGTTTATCACGCCATCATCGTTTATATCTTTATACTTGATATCACCGGCCATCGTAGGGGTAGCATCCCCGAAATTTTGTATCGGCGCATTGCTAACCTCCTCCTCGTCTATGAACAAGCGTTCGGCGATGTATCCTTCCATCATGTTTAGTTTCCGCCCGACCAAAGATCTCCAGGGAGTATCAGAGTAATCGGGTTCTTCCACTTTCACGTACCTGCTGGTTGCATAGGTGAAATTCCCATTGAGTACCAACCACATATTGTTGCGGAACGACTTCTGATACTTGACTTCTACTTCAAACCCTTTTCCTTCCGCGATACCTAAGTTAGTCTGAGGAATAGTAACCAACCCCATGGAACTGGGTACGTTTTGACGTGTCTGCAAAATATTTTCACGTCTCTCTTCAAAATAGTCCGCCAAAATGGTTAAATCATCAAACAACCCCAACTCGACCCCCAAGTTCTTTTTCTTGGCAATTTCCCAGGTAACCAAATCGTTGGGATACCTTGAAATGGATATACCGGGTTTCATGTAATTGGATTCGGTACCGAAAACGTACCCGTAGTATGGATCTTCCACGTTTACCTGCGACATGTAAAAGAATCGGTCGTTCAGGGAACCGATTTGATCATTCCCTACCAAACCGTAGGTGGCTTTAAATTTCAGGTTGGTAACCACATCTCTTAGCGGCTCCATAAACGACTCGTTGACCGCGAGCCAACCCAGACCAAAGGAGGGAAAAAAACCGAAGCGATTGTTTTTTGCAAAACGTTCGCTACCGTTATACCCGAAATTAAATTCAGCTAAATAGCGTGAATCATACCCGTAGGCGAATCGTCCAGCGGTAGAAATGTTACGTTGAGGCAATGATTGTTGGATAGAAGTCACTTCCGTATTGGTTGTCTCTTGAAAGGAGGAGACCAGGAGGATATTCAAATCGTGCCTATCAGCCAATTTTTTATCATACCCAAGACGAATTTCCCCATACATACTTGCCAACACGCTTTTCGAGCCAAAATCATAAGATAGATACTCGGAACCGGTGGAAGGATTAAAGTTTAACAATTTATACGAACCATCTGAAGTGGTTGCCGGCGCGTAATAAAATGGCCGGTAGGATCGGTTTAAATCGTAGTAAGAGTCCCGCTTTAGGTTAAATAGCCCTTTGATGAACAGCCCCTCGAGTTTATTGGCAAACCTGTGTTCCAGTTCCATTTGCGTGAGCATCATGGACCTTCTGGACTCCCTGTATCCACTGATAATCTCTGCTAAAGGATTCACAAAATAGTGGTCAGGAGCAATTAAAGAGGTACCAAATAGGATGTGATTGGTATACAAATTGTCCTCATCTTTGGGGTAGGTGGGCAAAAATCTCACGGGTGACGCGTTTCTAGCCAACTGGAATACCTGCGTCCCCCCCTGCTTAGGCCCATGTGAATCGTCAAAAGTACCGTAGAAACGAACCATACCCGTGGTTTGTGGGGTAACCTTAATGGTGACGTTCGACCTGAGTTGGAATCTTTTCAAGTCGATGTTACTGCTAATGCTGTTTTCGGGTAGGTCTTTCAATATACCGGTGTCGTGCTGGAAATTACCCGCCACGTAATATTGCACCATTTTACCCCCACCGGAAGCGTTAATATTTAGCCGCTGATTGTACGTTCGATCTTTGATTAAATAGTTATACCAATCTACCGAGGGATAGAGCAGCGGATCATGCCCCTGTTCCGTGTGATAAATTTTTTCCGGTGAATAAACATAGTCGAGTCTTCCGGTTCTGGTTATTCTTGCCTCGTTATGCAACTTCATGTAAGTGATAGGGTCTGCCAGTTCAACTAAAGAGGAGTTCGCCGAACTTGATAACTCCGTCCTTACATTAACACTCAGCTTTTCGGCAACCCCCTCTTTGGTCGTTACCAATATCACCCCATTCGCGCCACGTGCACCGTACAACGCGGCTGAATTAGCATCTTTCATTACCGAAAAAGAGGCTATATCGTCAGGGTTCACCCTGGCCAGGTCAGAGGAGTTCATCTCTATCCCGTCGATTAATATTAACGGGTTCTTTTTCCCCGCCGCGCTAAAGGAGGTAATCCCGCGAATAAAAAACTCGGCGTTATCTAATCCAGGTTCACCTGAGCGTTGGTAAGCGATTACTCCTGCCAGTTTCCCCGCCAACGCGGTAGTCATGTTGCTTGAGGCCACCCTGAGCTCTTTTGGATTGATGGTCGTTATAGAGCTCACCACGCTCTCTTTCTTCTGTTTTCCAAAGGCAACCACTTGCACTTCCTCTAAGGTGATGATATCTTGCTGGAGGGTTACCGTTACCTGATTCACCTCGCTTGCCTTCTCTTCCAGGCTGGTAAAACCGATAAATGAAAAAACCAGTGTCTCATTACTGTTACACTTAATGGTATATTTTCCATCAATATCTGTAACTACACCAACCCCTTTCCGTTCTTTAACGGCAACTTGCACGCCGGGCATTGGAAAACCATCTTGATCAACCACCCTACCTGAAACCACGATCTCTTGTTGAGTAGACTGTAGCTCATCATCCCCGTATGATATGCCGGTAATCGCGATTTCTTGGTTAGCGGCAAATTCATGGTCAGACTTATCGGTAGCTTTTCCAATTTCATCCCTTTCTGTCATAGTCAACGGATTTACTAAAAATCCTTTTTCAACTATAGAAATATTCCCTCCCGCGATACTACACGTACAGAAGAAAAACAAAAGGAGAGTCGGCATTTTTAGTTTTTTCCGTTCTTTGCTGCATTGTAATACAGTCAAATTTGGTTTAATTTTTTCTTTCATACATCACTGTTGATATTAAACTACATAACAAAAAATAGATTACTGTAAACTCGTTTAAATCTTTATTCAATGGGGTGCAATTTGATGAATCAGCTACTAATCACCTATTTACCCCTAAGGAAAAGATCATTCTCTGATATAATACAAATAGCTGTATTGCAAAGGTCATTCATGATTAAATTAAAGAAAAGAGCCTTATCCAATTAAGGATATTCAAAAGTAATTAGAACCATTTAAATCAACATCACCTATATATCCAAACTCTTAACTTATTTTGTCAAACCCATCAAAAATATGTAGAGAACCTCTCTCAATAGTGCAATCCCAGAAGGTTTAGAGATTAGTGTAATTGACAATAACATTGGAGTAATTGCTACCACATTATCGAATCAAATCAATTTGCTCATGTTATTATTTCTGATAATACGCCATCAGTAGTACATTCAACGCTGTCCCTCAACAGGGAACCACCGTATGATTACGCTCATTCTCCTAGCGAAAGATTATGTAGCTTTGTGTCACATGTTTTGATGACACAGTTTACCGGATTATTCAATTTTCAGAAAGATCTTCTTTCTAGGTTTATGTTTTTTGCCATTGATCGTGACTGTTTTCAATTCTTTTAAAGGAGGTATATGTAGCACAATCCGATCCGGTTTATCATGCCAGTCACCAGAAAAAGTGACATTCAGGTTTTTCTCATCTTCTGACAAGCTAAATCGCAACTTAATATTGCCATATAGGGTAGGCAAATCATCAAGTATCGTTTCTTCATCTGATGAAATCCATGCCAACGGACAAAAGCGAAGTAATTGTAACTCATTTTCAACTATCTCGTCATCGATAAGTGCCATTCTCGCCATCCAAAAAGCAAGTGGAATTGAAAAAAGTGTTCCTTGCATTCCATGTCTATGCTCACATGAGGTATATGTCTGCTGAGACAAAGAGCCAACAAATAAACTATACATGCCTTCTAAGAACTTCTCTCTATCGCCAAGCTGCCAAGAGTGCATAACATTCCAACTATAACAAGGTTCGCATGTAGATATTTCATGTTCTAAAACAGGTCGAGAGATGGCATTAAAGCGTGCCCCCTTTAGTTGCCAATTAGGCCCTTCCCTAAAAAATTTGATTATAGATTCCATTAAAGGATCTGTGGCATCAAGCAGTCCAGCCCAAACCAAAACTAAAGGGCCAGTATCCAAATAAAACGCATCATTATATGCATGATGAGGAGGGGGAGTTTTTGAAAGACTCGTAGGAGGCATCGGATATTCGGTTCCTGTTTTATCTTTCCATGTTTTGGATTTTGTTGATGCATCACGAAATGCATTAACAAATAGTTCTTTTTGCTCTTTTGCAAAGGTTTCAAACTCCTCAGCACGAGGATGATTTATCTTTTTTAACACCTGTACTGCTTTGGTCAATCCTTTATAATTCCAAGCAATATTCCAAATGGCCTGGGTTGGAATAATTGCATCAGTAGCCACTGCGGGGGGAAGTAATCCCACTATTCCATCGTGATTAGTTTTGGAAGATGCCTCTTTGATGAAATCGCAAGCATTTACAATTGACTCCGTCCAAGTTTGAATAAATTTCATGTCATTACTTTGCAACGCATGTGTCGCAACCTGGAGTAGAATCGCACCGTGATCAGCCAACCAATCTATTGAAGTTAGATAACTTGGGGAAGCGTAATATCCGGAATGATAATCATAATCTTTCCCTGGGGGTTTTATCGTGCCTTGGAAACGCCTAAAAATATTTGTGTATTTTTCAACTGTCTCATGCTCTCCTAATAAGCTTAAAAACATATGACTATTCATTGAAGCCGGAGTTGGCCAAAGCTGATCATAACCCCATGATCCAGATAGAAATGAATACTCTCTCGTAATATAATCACGTTCAGATAGTATTGGCACAAATTTTAAACTGTGATAAATGGCTTCGTTGATAAATGCTTCAGGTACATGAAATCGTGTTATGGGCACTAAATCCTTTTGCCAATAAGCATTACTTTCTCTCAGAGCTCCATCAAAACCTAATGATTCTTCTTTAGAAATCTGTTGTGGTTCTTCAGGGAACATGGGCAATAGAAAATCCACATAATCACCAACTTTTGCTTTTAGATCTGCTTTCAATAAATATATTCCGTTACCTTTATCATAAAAGCTGACTTTGTTTTTTTCTGTAGGCAAGACCACAAAACGAACAGCCCCATCAGGCTCTAATACACGTAGACCTGATTTTGTCCCTCTTGAGAACTCTTTTGCATTTAATATTTCAGGATATGGAGCCCTGTCAGGAAGTACGTCTACCGTCACTCCATCATCATGTAAAAATCGTCCAACTAATTCATGATAATTTTTACTCAGTTGTAAAATAACAGGGAAACCATCTACCGCACGTATCGGATCAACATATGTCACCGACAAACGAATCCAAGCATACAATGGATCTAATCCATCTGTTACATCTCCACCTCCTGCTAGGTGCGCAAAAACCTCCTGCCTGATCACCAACCCTTCCTGAAGTTTATGATCTGTCCATAACACTGGAGCATCAGTGTCTGTTCTCCATCCCTGCACACCATGCCCTCCATCAATCCTCCATTGTGCTCGTTGTTCAATTGGAAGAGGAGGAATGTCAATTGTAGGAAAAGGGGTAAAACTTACTAAAAAGCTTTTTCCTTTATATTTAACTGCATGTTTTCGTGCACTCAAATCTGAGAATGGTTCAAAAATCAGTGTTCCATTGTATAAAACATTGAAACGGAAATAATGATTTTTCCATCCTATCGGTGTCCATACATTTCGTTGATCAGGCCACCAAAGTTTGGCCAATTCAACATTAGGCTCAATATTTAGATCAATACCTGAAATACTATTTAATGAGCGTATATGAGGAGTGTTCAAAAAGTTAAATATGAATATGAGAAACATAAATGTGTGTTTCATTTCAAATACATTTATTTGTTAAACTTTATAATTATTGGCTTATATATTCTTTCTTTAGAGGATACATGTATGATTTATTATGATTTATTATGATTTCAAGATAATATAATGATTATTTCTTGAAAATTTGTTCCAAAGTATTAGGATATGTATTCTCACAATCATTATTCTATAAATGATTTTCTTTGATACATTATAATTCCTGCACCTACCAAAACCGCCAATAGATAAAGAACCAAGCCAACGCGTACAAGGCGAACCAGAATTTTACTTGCCTATACCAGGGTCTTCTCTTTCCATCATCCAACTGCTTGATCCACGAAGGTTTCCAAACATAGGCATCAATCTGGGATTCCCGTGGCGGTTCACTTCGTAACGAGACCACGATGATCAGGAGAATCGTAAAGACCTCGGCTATGGCACCCACGTATAACCAATGCAGCTTGATCTGTAAAACGGCTAAAATCAGCGCAACCGCGAGTTGAATGATCACACCACCAATGAGTCCATACACACCGGCTTTATAGGTAGTTCTCTTCCACAATATTCCCATCAAGATCACCGAGATAAACGGAGTGGCCACGTAGGTAACGCCAATTTGAAAGTACTTGAAAAGACCAACCGTACCCACGAAAGGGCATACCAGTGCTGCCAGTATCAGTGCTACACCACCGGAAACACGTCCCACCTTGATTAAGCTCTTATCGGTTGCTTTCTTGTTGATATAACCTTGATAGATATTCAAAGAAAAGATGGTAGAGATGGAGTTGACCAGGGAGCTGATCGCGGCCATGATGGCTGCCAGTAGTCCCGCCATGATTATGCCTCTAAGGCCAGATGGAGCAAAGGTCTCCAAGGCAACAGAAAAGGCCTTGTCGGCATCATTTGGAAGTAGTGATGGACCCATCTGCATCACATCTAACCAATGAAAAACGATTAAACCCAATAAACAGGTGACCAAGGGGCGAATCAAGTTCACGAAACCGGCGAAAACAATCCCCATCATTCCATCCCAAATTGAGCGAGCAGAAAGGATCCGTTGTATCATCACCTGATTGGAAGATTGATAGAAGAGAAACACGCCGAAAGAGGCAACCACGAGTCCCAGGAAGGGTGCAACCGGATCGGATGGCGGGTAATAGAGGTGATATCTATCGGGGGTAGCCTCCATCATGGCATTCCATCCACCGGGTATATGATCCAGTGCCACGAAGAAAAAGATGACCCCCCCGCCAATTAGAAAAATCAACTGGATAGCATCCGTCCACATCACCGCCGTAAGACCACCTATCAGGGTGTAACTGGCCGTAAGGATCACGATACCGGCAATCACGTAATAGACGTTCCACCCGGTCAACGCGGCAAACGTGATGCTGCCCCCCCAAATGATTGGCGGGAGAAAGACGAACACGTAGGCAAACAGCATGACCAACGTGTAGATATTCGCGCAGGCAGGACCATACCGATTCTGTAGAAAATCGGGTACCGTGGATATTCTATTTCGCAGGTACATGGGGATAAAAAAGATCAGGGTCAACGTGTAGGTGGGCAACGTCCACCACTCCCAATTGACCAAGCCCAACCCCCCGGAATAGGTGGCCCCGATAGAACCCACGATGGCTTCACTCCCAACGCTGGTAGATACAAAGGCAGCCCCGATCAAATACCATGGCATTTTTCCGGCCGCCAAAAAATAGCCTTTGGAGGTCTTCTTGGAGTGCTTCGCAGCTTTGAATCCTACGAACACCACAAATAGTGTCATCCCTAAAATGATGCTAACATCAAGAAGGGAAAGATGGAAGTCATTCAATCGCGATCATTTTGTGGGTTAGGTGTTAAGGTAGAACGCGCCGGGTTAACCCCCGCTGATAGGCATCTAATCGGGTAAAACCCTCAGCGTATGTACACCCGGCGGCCATCCCCCGGAACCTGGACTGTATCTCTATCATTTCCAGCATATTGGTGTTCGCCATATCCTCCATGGCCACGAACTGGCTTTTGTGACATAGCAACATCTCTCTCTTAATGGCAAAAGTTTCAGTGATATCCACGTACTCTGTAGGTTGAAATCCTATTCCACAAAGGGTATCCATGTAATAGAGCTGTGCATGCGCGAAGCGACAAGCAGGCCTCTTC
The DNA here is from genome assembly GCA_012838585.1 of Bacteroidales bacterium. Lineage (GTDB taxonomy): Bacteria > Bacteroidota > Bacteroidia > Bacteroidales > Dysgonomonadaceae > Proteiniphilum. Next base: position 7,026 of record DUPB01000204.1, on the reverse strand, counting down.
TGGCCAGGCATAAAAGGCAATCCCTTTTGAAAATAGGAGTCGAAAACCAGTTGACCCGTATACCTATGGTCCGGATGATAGTCATTGGGTGAATGGGTGAAAATGATATCGGGATCGGCCTCCCTTAAGATATCAATCATGAGATGCCTGGAGGCCAGATCGGTATACGCCAGCTCATCGGTGACCCCTCCCCAGATAAAGTTGGCACCGATAACGGCCGCGGCATCCCTTGCCTCCTTTTCACGCGTGGCGGCCAGTTTGTCGGGTTCAACTATCAAGTCTCCCCTGCTCCCGTCCGTGAAGATGGCAATGGTAACGTTATGCCCATCCCTGGCGTAACGCGCCAATGTGCCCGCGCAGAGCAGTTCGGTATCATCCGGGTGGGCTGCAACACAAACAACATTCATAATTATCAGGTATTAAAAGGACAAGAAAATTGGCAAAACAAGCTACAAGACACCATATCTCGCGTAAACGGTTTTTAGAGAATCACCGTTTAACAGATCCCTTCTGGATTGATCCTCCTTCGTGATTTTTTCATACGCTTTTTGAAGTACCTCATCCTCCACGCATTTCGGTACCACAACAATCCCGTCGAAATCGGCAAAAACAAGATCACCCGGATGAACAAGAACATCGCCACATCGTACAGGCACGTCATATGCCATCACTTTAGCCCTTCCCAGGCTATCCACCGGACGGATCCCCTTGTAAAAAACGGGGAAGCCCATTTGTATCATGCGCTTACAATCTCTGATCATGCTGTCGCAAATAGCTCCTACGGCTCCATTCCTTTGGGCGATGGTGGTCATCAGTTCACCCCAGGGAGCGTTGGTACACGCGTGATCTTCCGAATGGACTACCACGTCATTGGGTTTCAGGGAGTCGATAGCATCAATTTCAATACCATAGGCATCCGGTTCTATATAGTCGGTTTCCATCCACCGTAACGTTCTCGCTCTACCGGCTATGATACAGTTATCCGCATCTAATGGTCGCAGTCGCTGATGCATCACATTATGGCGATAACCCAGTATATCCAGGATATCAGAAACTACCGGTACGTAAAGATTACTCTTCATCCAGTTGAATTTCTCCGTGTCGCAGGAGAAGCTTGTAGCCATTGAATTCATGTATAAAAAATTAAAAGTTATAATGAGACAATATCAAATTACCATACAAAGGGAACCATTCTTTCAAGAATCACACAGGCATCCCCCATCCCCTGTTGCATACAAAACCATTTGAAAACTTCAGGATTTTCAGCATTGAAGGCCATAAGGTCATAATGATTCGGGATCACGAACTTGGGTTGTATCCATTTGGCAAACTGCACCGCGTTATCCGGATTTGGATTGCCCCACTTGCCATTTATCGCGACGAACATCACCTCCGGATTCTTGGGGGCAGCGGCAACGACTATCGGGTGAAACTCCGTATCACTGGTATGATATAGGCTTCTTCCATTATCGAACCGAATCAAATAGCCTATGGTATCCAGGACATCCGCGCTCGTGGCAAGGGCAAAGACAGCGGTCACCTCTACCGATTGGTGGCGATACGACTCCCCCGGATGAAGAACGGTCACCCTCTCCTCGGGTACATTTAGGGATATCAGCTTCTTGGCGGCTAATCGCGGTGCGACGAAGCGGGTTGTTGATTTATTTTTATAGGCCCGAATTGTAACCGGATCCAGATGATCCAGATGATCGTGTGTGACTAAAAACAGGGAGACATCAAGTGCCTCCGGGGCTATCGGGGTCGGGTAAAGCCTTGTAAATTCAGGCGCACCTTCAGCAGCCGCGTCAGAAAGGTACGGGTCAAGGGCAATAGTCAGATCCATCGATTTAATAATATATCCAGCTTGTCCCAACCACCATACAGCAGCTTGCTGGGATAATAAATTATAATGAATGATTTTTTCCATAAAGCTCACTTGTTACTTGTTTACACGAAACTTCTTGACTGCTTCTTCATTAACCGTGATTCCCAAACCCGCTCCCTGAGGTACCGCTATATAGCCATCTTTATCCATCTTCACCGGGTTTTCAATCACCTCTCTCAGCATTGGGCTATCGCTCACGTTGTATTCAAGGAATAGAGAACGACGTAGTATCGCGTTCGTGTGAAGGCTTGCAGCCGTGTTTAGATCGGTAAGCCATGCATGTGGACAAACATCCACGCCGGCATATTCAGCTTCCCATATGATTTTTCTGACTTGGGTAAACCCACCACAACGGGTAAGGTCAGGCTGTACGATATCAATACCCCCTTCCTGGATTAGTCGACGGAAACCCCAAGCCGTCGCCTCGTGTTCGCCAGCCGCCAAGCGTGTTTTCACCCCGGCCGCTTTCACCTTCGCGTAACCCTGGTAACACTCCGGGAACATAAAGTCTTCCAAAAAATAGATATTGTAAGGTTCAAGAGCCCTACATAGTTCAATCACATCCTGGGCACTGCGACTTACAAACCATCCCGGGTCTACCATCAAATCCACATCGGGACCTATTGCCTCTCGTGCTGCAGCAACCAGTGCAATGTCTCGTTTAAAATTTTCACCAAAAACACCAAATCCAAACTTGATCGCGGTGAAACCCCTCTCAAGATAATAGGCACAAGCCTCTTTTATGGCTTCCGGGGTTGGTCTAAACAGGGTAGACGCATAGGCCCTTACGCGATCTCTTCTAGCTCCCCCTAAAAGCGTGTGAATAGGTTTATTGATAGCTTTGCCAATAATGTCATGACAAGCGATATCAAATGCAGACATCATCTGCATAGCCACACCTCTTCGGCCGTAGTAAATAGAGCCCTGGTATACCTTATCCCACAAACGCTCTACATGAAAAGGATCTTCTCCTATGGCGATGGTGCGTAAACCTTCAAACCAACCGGCACCACTATCGGGTGCATTCACGGCCGCTTCAGCTACATGAGAGGCTGTTTCAGTATCAGACCAGCCGACAATTCCCTCATCGGTACTTACTTTTAATAAAAAGCAGTGTTTTACTCCCCTCGCTTCTTCACTACCTTCGGGAGCAGTGTTCTCATATGGCGACTCAAGTATGAACGCTTCTATATCTGTAATTTGCATATTAATTATTATTGTTAGTTGATTAATCAAATATAATGGAAACCTTTAATGCTTTGCGACCTCTGTCTTTGGTTAAGGCAAAAGCATCTTCCCAATTTTCAAAAGGAACCTGATGGGTAATTATTTCAGAAAGATTCAGGGCTGAATCGCTTAGAGATGCCAACGCTTGATCGATTTTGAACTCGTCGTTACAGCAGCCTATAATCTCCTGTTCTTCCACATGCAGACGAAATAGGTCAAGAGCGACTGGTTGTTCCACCAGGCTAAAAACAACTAACCTCCCCCGTTTCCTTAAAGCGGCCATGCATGACCTTACCGCATCAGCCGAGCTAACAGCCAAAAAAGCGACGTCCACCGATTTCTCGGGAATCTCTGTAACAGCCTCAGCTCCGGGAATCATATTTAAGCGATATTGATGTCTACCGGCAACCATTACTCTCGCGGCACCAGCTTTCATAGCGAGACGCGCGATGATATTGCCAAAGGGACCATCACCTATTACCAACACCTTTTTATACGCGAGGTTACCTGCTCGATCAATGGCTTGCAGACAGTTAGCCACTGGCTCTAATAGTGATCCCAATGGAAACGACATCTCATCCGGTATTTGGCGAACACGATCTTCCCGTTGGATGAAATACTCCGCGTAAGTTCCCTGCCTATCAATTCCAAAGTGGCCCATATTGTCACAGAGATGTTCAAATCCCCGTCCACACGCTTCGCAAACGCCACATGGAACCACAGGGTGTGCCGCGACACGCATCCCGGGGGTGAAATTTTTCACTCCTTTGCCACACGCGATGATCACTCCGGCACCTTCATGTCCCAAGACTGTTGGCAGTTTTATATTAAAAGGGTTGCTATCTATATCATGTAGGTCGGAAGTGCAAATGGTAGCCGCTTTCGTCTTAATTAACAGCTCATTTGATGTAGGCTTGGGAAGGGGCAATTCGGTAAGAACCATTTTCCCGGGTTCTTGCAATTGAATGGCCTTCATTTTAGATGGAAGTTCGGATTTCATATCAGCGTAATTTTGGATTGGGAAGTCCCAGCAAGTTTAACGTGTCTCTATTAATGATGCCTTCTATCACCTCCTCGGGGATGGGTGGCAATCCGCTTTTACCTATCACAGTGTTTACCCCCCTTATCCCGTCCAGTGATCCCTCGGTCGTCGTAAATGGCGCGTCTGAACCGAAAAGAAGCTTGTGATCTGCTCGGTATTCGGTAACCAATCTCATGGAGTTATAAAATTGCCACGGCCGAATATATAGAGCGGATATATCGGCATAGACATTGGCGTGCCTCCTGATTACCGAAATAGTCTCTCCCTCCCACGGATGTCCCAAATGGGCAAGTACCATGCACAAATCGGGGAAATCCACAGCCACAGCATCAAAATGGATGGGTCTCGAATAATCCAAAAGAACATTTGCCGTAAAAGAGGTGCCCGTATGAAAGAGAACGGGCAAATGGTACTTCACGCAATACCTGTAAATAGGGTAACACCTGGAATCGGTAGGATACACATTTTGGTATAAAGGGGCCATTTTCACGCCTACGGCACCCAGTTCAATATGGCATTTTTCTAATTCCTCCAAACAGTCAGGCTGCATCGGATCAATAGAGGCGAAAAAGAGAAGACGATGCCTTGCCTTCGCTACATGAGCAGCCACCTCCTCGTTAGGTACATGCCAACCGGTAGCAGATGCTTGCAAACCGAAAACAACCACTACATCGGCAGCAAGGGTGTTTTTCAAATGATCCCCTTTCACATCCCCCCAAACTGACGGGTCTATACCACAACGGAGCAGATCTGCATGCAATTGGGGGCCAAAATCTGTTTTAGGGTCAAAAACATGGGTATGGACATCAACAATCATACATCGTAATGAGTGAATTGTAAACAGCTACTCTTTGTGATTTCTTAACAAAAGTTTTAGCAAAGGTAAACCTCTTAGATAAGATTCTTCTATGCAATATTGCCGAATCCATATCTTATTTTGCTTTTCTTTACCTATTTCTACCCGAGTTTTCTATTAACCCCGGATAAAATGGATGTTAACGCACGGTTTAGGGAATATCGACTCAACTCGAAAGACAATTAGCTATATAGTCCTGTCGATTCTACAGCTGTCAGGTGACTAGAAATAGTAAAGAAAGGGGTAATCAATATTCAAGTGAACGCTTTCTTGTAGTTTTCTCTAAACTCTCGGGGCGAACAGCCTTTAATTTTCTTAAACTGCCTGTTAAAATAAGGAATGCTCTCATAGCCAACATCAAAACAGATCTCGCTAACCGCTTTTTCCGTTTCAATAAGCTGTTTACAGGCTTGACTTATTCTGTACTCGTTTAAAAATTCAAAAAAAGGTTTTTTCATTTTATGGCTGAAAAAACGTGAAAAATAACCGGCACTCATGTAAACCCCCTCGGCTACATCATTCAAAGATATTTTCTTCTTGTAATTTTTCTCAATGTACCTGTAAATAGCATTTATTCGCTCACTGTTCAATGAATTCAATTCACCAGAATAGGGTTGTTTGCATAATAACCGGTAATCCGCTTGGGTTAGTTCACTAAGATCTTGTAAAATATCAACCAAGCAGGTGAGTTTCTTTACCGGATGTAAAGTTGTTAACGTTAGACATTTCTCTCTAAATCGCTGGGATGTTTCCAAGTTATATTTTATCCCTCTTTTAGACAGATCAAGTAAACTTTTTATTGAGTCAAATTCAGAGCTATTAAACCACGATCCTTCAAAGAAATCTTCTTTAATATAGACGACAACCGCGTAGGGTTGATGTTCCCGGGCGTTACCCTCGTTAACCCAACAGTGTGGCAAATTTGAGCCTAAAAGGACAAGCTCATCTGACGTGAAGGTTTCTACATTGTTCCCTACATATCGTTGACCATGACCGTTGAAGATATAGGTCAGTTCGCACTCATTGTGAAAATGCCAGGGGTAGGCAAACTCCTCCTTCGTAGTCTGAATACAAACATTTAGTAAATTTGATTCAGCGGGAGCCATAGGCTTACTGGTCGTCTTCATATCATTAATTAAATTGAGGAATACCTTGAAACACTCAGATTATCATTCTACTTGTCAAGTAAGGTATGAACATTTAAAGGTTATAAAAATACCCGTCACTCGACACGCTCAAGTCAAAGATACAAAAAAATATTACTCACGGTACGTTCGGTAAAAAAAGTTTAGTAAGGAACGGCACGGCCATATATTTTTTTTATTATCGGAATTACTGTATTTTTGCAACCTGTAATATACTGGGTCCGGTAGCTCAGCTGGATAGAGCAACAGCCTTCTAAGCTGTGGGTCGTGGGTTCGAATCCCGCTCGGATCACCTTAGAAATAAAGCACTTGCAAGGTTCTCTTGCAGGTGCTTTAATCGTTTAGTCGAGCTGTAGTCGAGCAAAAGTCAATAAACAACCCATAATAACCCTATACAACCATTAGTAAACTCATTATTTCTTGGAATTCAAAAACAAATAAATCAGAACATCTCCATCCGTATTATCATACCTGTTTTCTAAAAACCCTAATTACATTCAATCCCTCACTCGTATTATTGTTTTCCAAAACGTTTTCTCATTGCGACGGGCATCAAATCGCTTCCCTCCCGACCATCTTTCGATATCAAAATAGACAAATGCCGATGTTGTATCATTCAAATTGGGTATATTTGTGCATAGTGTGTCGTAATTTATCGTTCATTAGTGATTCAGTAGACGTCAGCACAACCAGGTAACTAGTAAGGTTGATTTTTTAAATTGAATCCTAAATTCGTTGACCGACCCAACCATATCGGCAACTGCTATTTGTAAAGTAACGCTTGGTTTAACTGGCCAACCGTAACTATGCGTGTTAAATCGAGGATTATCTTATCCCCGATTGTTTTGTTTTACTTAAAACTTAAATGACG
>DUPB01000022.1 GCA_012838585.1 Bacteroidales bacterium | reverse complement strand
TCGAAGAGGTGATTGACGTTGACCTGGTAGCACCCTTTATCGTTTCTAAAGCAGTGGCACCCTCCATGATCCGTAAAGGGAGCGGAAAAATCATCAACATCTGCTCCATGATGAGCGAGTTGGGACGTGAAACGGTTGCCGCTTACGCGGCGGCAAAAGGGGGTCTCAAAATGCTCACCCGAACGCTCGCCTCGGAGTGGGGTGAACATAACATCCAGGTCAACGGACTAGGACCCGGCTATATCGCTACCTCGCAAACCGCACCGCTTAGAGAAAAACAGCCAGACGGGTCACCTCACCCGTTCGACTCGTTTATCATATCGAAGACGCCGGCCGCACGATGGGGAACACCTGAGGACTTAAAAGGCCCCATTGTCTTCCTGGCATCAGAAGCGTCTAATTTCGTGAACGGCCATATCCTGTACGTGGACGGTGGAATTCTCGCTTACATCGGTAAACAACCGTAAAGGCGAGTAATATAATTAACTTAACTTCCGCATGTAACTGTCTCATCACTTTCAGGCTCGACTGGCGTGAATTTCGTGACCCATCTACTGCTTGATTGCTAAAAGAAAAATAACTCGCTTACGCTCAAACAGCTTTTCTTTTTTAACGCAATCTTCGCAGGATGTGTCCCCACGAAATTCACGAGGTCTTCGCTCTGAAAGCTCAATTATATTAGAAACGAGAGCTGAGCTCACTCAAGCTTTGCCGAGTGACGATATAAAAGGCAATAAATTGAAACAGTAAACAACACGCGAAAAACAGTTAACTAAACACAAGCAACATGCAAGTGAGACAGATAACATGGCTCCTGGTAACGGTAATCCTTGCCGGGTGCAGCCCCTCGAAAAAGGGGATGAAGGTAAGCGTGGATAACCCCAGTTCTCTTGACCGGGTGAATGAGATGGTGGAGATGAACTGGACAACCGTGCTGGAGAAAATTCCGGGCGCCACGGGGGAAACCGTGATCGTGACCGATAAAAGCGGACAACCCGTCCCGTTTCAACTTTTAACGAACGGAACAGGCGAGGTTGTCTCACTCCTCTTCCCGGCCACGGTCAGCGCGAAGAAAACCAGTGTTTACCGGGTATCACCCGGTGAGCCTGAAGCGTTTGAGCCACTGGTATACGGGCGACTGGTGCCGGAGAGGAAGGACGACTTCACGTGGGAGAACAACCGTTCAGCCTTCAGGTTATATGGCCCGGCGCTAAAAGCGACCGGGGAGATCAGCAACGGCATGGACTTCTGGGCGAAACGTACCGAAAAGCTGATTATTGACAAGTGGTATGTAAACGACCTTTCGGGTGCGGCCTCCTACCACGACGACCACGGGGAAGGGGTGGATTTCTACAAGGTAGGTAGAACACTCGGGCTAGGCATGACCGCCCCCTTCCATAACGACACGCTCTGCCTGGGAGATAACTTCGTGTCGGTCGAAATCCTGGACGCCGGCCCCCTGCGCATCACCTTTAAGCTGACGTACGCCCCCTACCCCGCGGGCGATGTCGAAGTCCGGGAGACCCGGGTAATCTCGTTGGACGCTTATCGCCACTTTAACCGGGTAACCAATACCTTTGAAGCCGACACCCCGGAATTGACGGTAGCGACCGGTATCGTGATGGGAAAAGCAGATACGGACGTCACGTACGGTCTGAACAAAGGGATTATCGCGTACGAAACGCCCGCTCATAAAAAGCACGGGACCATCTATACCGCGGCCATCCATCCAAAAGGGTACGAAACAATCAAAGTGGCGGACGGGCACTACCTGGGCATAAACAGCTATCAGCCGGGTACACCGTACACCTATTACGCCGGGGGAGGGTGGAGCAAAGCGGGGTTCGATAACTTTGAACAGTGGACCCGGTTCGTAGAAGAGGAAAAAGAGAAAATTGACCAACCATTATCCATTCGAATCCATTAACGACATGAAAAAAGTAGTTACGTTCGGCGAGATCATGCTGCGCCTCGCCACACCCGGGTACCTCCGGTTTATCCAATCGAACCAACTGAACGCTACTTTTGGCGGTGGAGAGGCTAACGTGGCGGTCTCCCTTGCCAATTACGGGATCCCCGTGGAATACGTCACCCGTCTGCCCCATAACGAGATCGCCAACTGGTGTATCTCGGAACTGAGGAAATATAACGTGGGAACAGCCAAAATTGCCAGAGGAGGAGAACGTGTGGGCATCTACTTCCTGGAGACGGGTGCCGTGACACGTCCCTCTAAAGTGGTGTATGATAGGGCCCACTCCGCCATCGCGGAAGTTCAACGGGGAATGTTCAACTGGAGGGAGATCTTTAAAGAGGCCTCCTGGTTTCATTGGACCGGGATTACCCCCGCCCTGTCGCAAGGAGCTGCCGATGTGTGTCTCGAGGCGATAGAGGTGGCGAACGAGATGGGGGTAACCGTATCGTGCGACCTGAACTACCGGAAGAACCTCTGGAAGTACGGGAAGAAGGCATCGGAAGTAATGCCCCAGCTGGTAGCCGGGTGCGATGTGATCCTGGGCAACGAAGAGGATGCCGAAAAGGTGTTCGGTATCAAACCGGAAGGGTTCGAGGTGGAACATACCGGCGGTGAAGTAGACGCGAACGAGTTCGAGTCGGTGTGCAAACAGCTGAAGCACAAATTTCCACGGGCCAAGAAAGTGATCATCACCCTTAGGGGTTCCATCAACGCCAACCACAACACGTGGGGCGGGTGCCTCTATTCCGACAAGCTGTACCAATCCAGGCGATACGACATCACCCATATCGTGGATAGGGTGGGCGGCGGAGACTCCTTCATGGCTGGACTTATCTACGGGCTGCTTACCTATGAGGGTAACGACCAAAAAGCGCTCGACTTCGCGGCGGCTGCCTCCTGCTTGAAACACACGGTATATGGCGACTTCAACCTGGTAACGGTAGCCGAGGTGGAGAGACTGATGCAAGGTGATGCGTCGGGAAGGGTAATCCGGTAAAAGCAAAGAGATTGCAAAAGGAGATTCAGAAACGACAATAATGGCTAATCGATTTATACTTTATGGCTAAATTTACAAGGCTCCAGGTCTACCAGGCCATGGAGGAGACGGGAATAATCCCGGTTTTTTACCACCCCAACGTGGAAGTCGCGAAAGCGGCGGTTAAAGCGAGTTACGAGGGGGGTATACGGGTGTTTGAATTCACCAACCGGGGCGATTTCGCTCACGAGGTGTTCACGGAACTGGTGAAATGGGCAGAGACGGCGTGCCCGGAGATGATCATGGGGGTGGGCTCAGTGGTGGACGCACCCACTGCCGTACTATACATCCAATCGGGCGCCAACTTCGTGGTCGGCCCACTGCTTAACCCCGATATCTTCAAGGTTTGCAACCGGCGGCAGATAGCTTACTCCCCGGGATGCGCTACTACATCGGAAATCGGGCTCGCTCAAGAGCTGGGCGCCGAGATCGTGAAGGTGTTCCCTGGAGGCAACGTGGGAGGCCCCTCGTTCGTGAAGAACGTGAGAGGCCCCATGCCGTGGTCAAAAATTATGGTGACGGGCGGGGTAGAACCCACCGAGGAAAATCTATCGGCCTGGTTCAACGCGGGAGTCTCCTGCGTGGGGATGGGATCTAACCTGTTCCCTAAAGAGGCGATAAAGAGAGAGGATTGGTCAACGGTCACCCAACTATGCCGCGACAGCCTCTCGATCGTGAAAAAAATAAAGGGTCATTAAAATTAGACTATTTCTCGCCACGGCATAGTCCAAGTGAACTTGTCCTCTGCTCGTTTGGCTTAACGAAATAGTTCATTAAATTCAACATTAAATAATATTAAGTACAACGAATTATGAGTAAACTTCAAGAAGGACAAGCGAAAATGACCAATCACCGCTGGACGATATGCCTCATGCTGTTTTTGGCCACAACTATTAACTACCTGGATAGGCAGGTGTTATCACTCACATGGGCCGACTTTATCGCGCCCGAGTTTCATTGGACAAACAGCGATTACGGGACCATCACCGGTTTGTTCTCGCTCTTCTACGCGGTATCGATGCTGTTCGCTGGGAAATTCGTGGACTGGATCGACACGAAGAAAGGATTCTTGTGGGCTATCGGCGTATGGTCGTTCGGAGCGGTTGCCCACGCTTTCTGTGGCCTGCTGACGTCAGGCATCGTGGCAGGTGAGTGGACCATGAGTTTCGCGGGCGCACGTGAGGCGATAAGCACCGTGGGTGACGTCTCTCTGGTGGTGTCGGTGAGCGTGACGCTGTTCGTGTTCGCTCGCTTGGTGCTGGCAATCGGGGAAGCGGGTAACTTCCCGGCCGCCATCAAAGCGACGGCCGAGTATTTCCCGAAGAAAGACCGCGCTTACGCTACCAGCCTGTTCAACTCGGGTGCCCAAATCGGCGCGTTGCTGGCCCCGTTAACCATCCCCTTTATCGCGAAAGCATGGGGCTGGGAGATGGCCTTTATCGTGATCGGTGCGCTGGGCTTCGTCTGGATGGGCTTCTGGGTGTTTATCTACGACAAGCCGGAGAAGAGCAAGAAGGTAAACGCGGCAGAGCTGGCGTACATCAACCAAGACGATGAGGCGGATGCCGCGCTGCTCGACAAAGAGGCTAGCGAAGAGAGCGGGAAGAAGATCTCTTTCTTACAGGCGTTCCGATACAAGCAAACCTGGTCGTTCGCGGTTGGCAAGTTCCTGACCGACGGGGTGTGGTGGTTCCTGCTCTTCTGGATTCCCGCTTACCTGAGCTCGGTATATGGACTTGACTCCACGCAAAGTGCACCGCACGTGTTCGTGGTGTACCTCATCTCCATGATCTCCATCTTCGCGGCAGGCTACTTCCCCGCTTACTTCATGAACAAAAAGAAGATGGACCCCTACCAGGGGCGCATGAGGGCTATGCTCCTGTTTGCCATGTTCCCTGTACTTATCCTGTTCGCGCAACCGATGGGTGGAATCTCGGTGTGGATACCCGTGATAATCATCGGTATTGCAGCCGCGGCACACCAGTCCTGGTCGGCCAACATCTTCTCCACGGTGAGCGATATGTTCCCGAAACACGCGGTGGCCACCATCACCGGTATTGGTGGAATGGCCGGAGGGCTTGGCTCACTTCTCATTAACCGGGGTTCGGGTAAGTTATTTGACTACACGGACAACGTGCAAACGTTGTTCATGGGATTCCAAGGTATCGAAGCCGGATACTTCATCATCTTCTGCATCTGCGCGTTTGCCTACCTCATCGGGTGGATCATCATGAAATCACTCGTGCCGAAGTACCAGCTTATCACGGACTTGTAAGCATCTCGTGATCACATGTTTAAAGAGATCAAGAACATGCAAGTGATGAAGTGACGTTCAAGAAAAAGAGTGGTCACGAAGTGGAAAGGGGCTGTCTCAAAAATCGAGACAGCCCCTGCTTATTTTACGCCTTTTGCTTTGTATCTCACGTTATTTTAGCAACTTAGACACAAAATCAAAACAAACCTATTCCCCAATAATAGAAGAACCTTTTTACAACCTAGGTACGCTTTACATCAATTAAATTAATACTTATATGCTCCTACTTCAACAATTACAATATTGGGTGTGTTACCCGAAGGTTCTTTTCCAACAATTCTAAAATAACGGATATTTAACGGTTCCTGGAAATCAAAATTTTGAACGATATCCGACACATTCTCTACCGTGTATAATCCCATTAAACTCCAGCTAACCCCGTCACTGCTTACGTAAACATCGATCAATCTCGGAGTTTCATTTCTTCTTTTCACGACTATTGATATGCCCGCCACATCTTCGATGATGCTCCCCATATCAATGGTTAACGTGTGCGGATAATAAGTTTGTGGAGATATCTGATTGACCCACATTGTGTTGAGTTTACCATCAATCGTGTTCTGAGGAGGACGATATGAAGAGCCTGAACGTGAGTCAAAGCTAGAAGCAGTAGCTCCCCAACCTGTTTTAGGGAAAAAGATGGGTGCACCTTTAGCCTGTATCTGTTGGATGGGCGAATAAAAGGTATCAATGGACATTGGCGGTACATAGATCGTACTGTAACTGATGGTAGGGTTCAATTCCGGTACAAACTCTGCAATTGTTGTTGTTTCGGCAAAATTATCGGCTAACACTTTTGTCTTTTTCCCTTCACTACTCTTATAGTAGATTTCGCTTCCTATCGATGTTTCATCGGCAGGACTACCCCAAGTGATGGTAAGGGTATTGTTATCGTGAAATGCGCTTTGCATATATCTCGGCAACAGGGCATTCCCGTATGAATCACCGAAAACAGTTCCCACAACAGATCGTGGGACAGATTTATTGCCTTTGCCATTGTAGGTAAACACATCAAAAGAATAGGTACCCTCAACAAGATCTTCAATCAGCACATAGAGACTGTCTTTCTTGCCTGTCGACTGGAAAGGCACCTCCAACGAATCTGTTCTGTTATTCCAATATATTTTGGCCATCTTCACATTTGGATCCCCTTTCACTATCCAGGAGATAGCCACTCTGTTTTTCCCGGAATAGACCTTCAGTGAATCAGCAGGAGCAGGATATATTTTCTCACCATCATCCCAGAAATGCCTGTAGGTCTCATCCATATCACCACAAGAGAAAATAGTGAGAAATAATGTGGTGATTAATAAGCAATTGACCCTCACCGTATGTTTTTTCATCTCTAATTCATTTTTATAATACAAATAACTTTCAAAAATGATATGCAAAAGAGAAGTTCTACTCTATCACCTCTCCCCAGAATGTCAACTCTGCAATGTAAATATAAGTTACCCCACCCCAATTCTTAAGAATTTTAAAACGAAGATAACGATAGACACCTGGATCCTCAAACTCAAAATCTTCTCCATCAAAACAGGCGTACTGAATATCCTCTGAGGTCCACTTTGCATCACCGGAGGGCTTAACCGATTCAAACTGCCCCAATAAGGTCCAGCTTCCCCAACTCCCGTCGGAAGCAGGGTTATTGCTTCCATACACTTCAAATATTTGCGGGGCTCCGGCTGAATATTGCCCATCAGCACCTGCACCACTTGAACCGGCTAATCGGTGATAAAATTTAAAGCGGCTTAATCTTGCCGTTTGTCCCATATCAAAGGTAAACCATTGTGGTATGCCGGTATTTGGCTTTGTGTGAAATGCCGCATTTGTTCCCCAAACATCATCCCAAAGTCTCTCCAAGGTATAACTCGCACTAGCATGCGCTTCGTAGGTATCTGTCGGCAAGTTAAGTGCCTTAAATTTAAATTTATCCAGTTGCTCTTCAAACCAGGGTTCCAATTCTACAAACAGTGTATCAGAATAGTTATTCCAACGATCCAAGGCGTAGAATCCAAACATCCTCATCTCAGGAGCGAAACCACGAACCGAGAAAGTTCCTGCCTTTCGTTTCGTATAATGTATATCTACAGGATAGAGATCACCAAGCGAATCAGTAGTTAGCACCACCAATTTCAATTCGGACTCGCTATCATTTTCAAAGTTGACTTTTACACCACCAAATGTCTCTTTCAACACAACAGAATTTAACACTGCCACTACCGGTGGTGTAAGCGGACTGATTGTTACACTAACCGGAGTAGACTTTATTCCACTACGGGATACCGAATAGAGTTTTAGATTGTATTGTTTTGTATCGGGGAAACCCTCCACAACCAAGCTGTTGTTATAAAAAGATGATTTCTTCTCAAACAGCTTGTCACCAATGATGTACTCTGCCATCACATAGAGTAAATTATCACTCTTAGGAAGAGTATAAGAGAGTATGGCACCACCGGGAATAGCTTCAACCTGAACATCGACTACCGGTGAAGGTGGAACGTCATCCTTCAAGGTTGGTATACCACGATCCACATCATCTGTACATTGTATCATACCAACAATGACAACCGCCAACAATAAATAATATCTCATATAATTCTTCATAATCGTTATCTTATTAAATCGTACATTACTACCATCCCGGGTTTTGTACCAACGAGGGATTTGCCAACATGGTGTTCTCATTTAATGGCCAGAGATAATCACGAGTCCTAAATGTCATGTTATAAACCATCTTTTCCCGATAGTAACCTTGAGCCGTCTCCTGATCAAGATCCCAACCAGTAATTGGCTTGTTCAGCTCAATTACAGCCGTTTTCCATCGACGCAAATCCCAAAATCGCTGCCCTTCAAATATCAGCTCAATGGTTCTTTCACGATGAATAATTTCCCTCAAACCCTCCTGTGTTTTGTACTTGTTGGGGTTGACAGAGAAGTTACTCCACGCATCCTCAACGTCCGGGAGACCCGCTCTGGTACGTACCTTATTCAAGTACAGGTATACTTCATCACCAGGTCCGTTTACTTCATTTAAGGCCTCGGCATAAAGCAGGTACAGATCATTCAATTTAATTACCGGCCATGGATAACTTTCCCTTGTAAAAGTACTTCCTGTACCTATCACACTCTGAAAGTGGGTATATTTTTTCGGGAAAAAACCGGTTGTTGAGTAGGAGCTCAAATTAACGGGTGCCGCGGGCTGACCTCTTTTTGAGGAGACAAACAACAGGTTATCACTGTTATCATCAAAACGTCCTTGTCCATACCAGATACCCCCATCAAAACCGAGACTCGCATAATACCTGTTTTCACGGTTGAAGTGAAGCCTGACTGTTGTATAACCCTGCTTCAGGTTGTACCTGTGCTCATACTCCGGTATCCTTAGTTTAAATCGGCTGCTATAATCCCAGGTAATATCTTCATCAATGGGTACCCCGTTGTCTGAATAGAAGAGTTCTGCTATTTTTATAGGGGGAGCTATATTTCCCTGTGCACCGGTACTGGCTACCAACGCCGGATCCAATCCCCTTGGCGTGGCATTACCCTGTAACCCGACAATCTGGCTGCTTGTATTTGCCCAGATCACTTCCGAATTCCATTTTTCATTGAAGGCATTACGGATGCTCATCTGTATTAACATCGTATCAGACAGACTGTACTGTGAAAACTGTGGTTGATAGGTATAGAGTTTATGCCCGAGTGAATCGCAGAAATTAATTGCCACCTTGCAGGCAGTAGCAGCCTTCTGCCATTTGGTTTCGTCCGGGATTGTATTGAACAAAGGTGTGCCATCTTTGTTGGTGAAACCTTTATAATCTAAATTGCCATTATACAGTGGGCTTGCTGCCGTTACCAACACTTTCGCCTTCAGGGAGAGGTTGATTGCTTTCGTAATACGCCCAAGCTCAGAAACCTCAAACTCTATTCTGTCGGGCAAATCGGGTAACGCTTCATCCAGAAGCTGAACCACATAATCGAAACACTCATCTACCGGTGAACGAGGAATTCTGACCTCTTCAGGTGATGCAGAAACAGGGAGGTTTTCCTTGACCAACACGATGGGGCCATACATCCTAATCAAATAGTAATGGTAATAGGCTTTTAAAAACTTCACCTCTGCAATCCATCTCGCTTTCTCAAAATCTGACATATCCGGTACCAGGTGGATATTTTCGAGAAAGACATTGCACTCGCGAATTCCCTGATAGAGGTCTTTCGAGCCATATCCGCCCTGCCAGGCGTTCACGTAGGGGTTCACAACCCGCTGATTACCCCTTGCTATCTGCCAGGCATTGTTCGCATTGGTCGCTACCAGCCACAACTCATCTCCACCAAGCAGCGCAGGATTTTCGTTCAGTGAACCCTGGTTAGGCATATAGGAATAACAGGTGAACAAGAACCTCTCGGCGGTACTCCTCAACCTGAAAGCATAATCAATCGTCGCGATGTTATCAGGTGTTACATCCAAAAAATCATTGCAGCCCAACGAAAAGGTGAATGAGAGCATTATTAAAAACAGATTGTATATCTTTTTCATTTTCTTGATTTTTTAAAATGTTGCTTGAATACCAATGTTGAAAACTTGCTGTATCGGATAACCAAGTCCATTACCCCCCATCTCCACATCCCAAAGGTTAAACTTACTCCAGGTAAAGAGGTTGGTACTGCTGAGGTAGACCCTAAAATTTTCCATACTTAAATTTTTTGACATTTTTTCAGGTAAAGCATAACCCATTTCAACCTGCTTCAACCGCAGGAAAGCACCATCTCGCATAAACCAGGTACTGGTTTGGGCGTTGTTGTTGTTTCCTATATCAGTTGTTGAAAGCCTCGGCCACAACGCGTGAATATCCTGGTTGTCTTCCGACCAATAGCTATCCGCGTAAGCTTTCAACAACTGGTTCTGTGGCTTTCCGGGGAGACTTTCTCCAGAATAATAGAAAGTCTGGAAGGGAGCTGTTGCATTCACGCTAATCCAAAACGACTCCCTGGCCAAGCCTTGGAAGAAAAGTGAGAAATCAAACCGCTTATAACCGGTAGAAACACCAAATCCGTACACAATTTCAGGTGTAGTGGGGTACCCTATAGGTACCAAATCCAGTTGTGTAATTTGACCATCATCATTAATATCCCGGTACTTTATATCTCCACCTCCATACTCGCCAAAATTCTGAAGCGGAGATTTAGCAGCCTCATCATCATCTACAAATAATCTTTCTGCCAAATAACCCCATTGTTGATTAATCGAGTAACCAATACGGGATCTCCAGGGTGCGATATCGTCATAAAAGTACTCTTCATAGATTAAAAATTTGCTTTTGGCATAGGTGAAGTTAAATCTTCCCTGCATCCACCAATCTCTATTAAAAACCTTATTATAATCTACAGATAGGTCCAATCCTTCGCCTTGTGCTTTACCTATATTTGCCTGAGGCTGTGCTGACAATCCCATTTCTGCTGGGGTAGAAGCTCTGGTCTGCAAGATATTGCTACGGATCTCCTTGTAATAATCGGCCTGAATCTGAAATTGATTAAACAGTCCAACCTCCAATCCAATATTTGTTTTTTGAGACAATTCCCAAGTAATTTCCGGATCAGAATAACGCGAGATTGAGATGCCGTTTCTACTATAGCCGTAATCCCGACCAAACACAAAGCTTCTGTTCCCATCGTTCATATTAACATTGGAAAGGTACAAAAAGCGATCGGATGGCGATCCAATGGCATCATTACCGGTTAACCCATGCGTACCTTTTAACCGTAGGGTGTTCACAACATCCTTTAGCGGCTCCCAGAAGGCCTCATTGGAAATCGTCCAGGCCAAACCCGCCGAAGGGAAGAAACCCCAGCGATTAGATTTGTGGAAACGTTCTGAGGCATTTAATCCAAAATTCAATTCAATAAAATATCTGCTATCATAGGCGTAAGTGGCTCTTCCCGCTAAACCTACGTTGCGAAAAGGTAGTGATGATTGCAAATTGCTGGCGTTTCCTGTAATTCTGTTCTGTGCGATAAATACAAACAACCCGTTTACGTCATGAATATCATTAAAAGTCTGGTTATAGTTCAATGCCGATTCCGTATAAAAATTTGATTGCACATCCTTGCTCCCCGGATTGTAATCAAGATATTCAGTACCAGTATCTTCATTCAACACCGATAATTTAAAGGTATTATTGACACGGTTATAACTAGTAGCCTGGTACCAAAAAGGATTATAAGCCCTCAACGTTTCAAAATAGGTATTTCTACCCGTGTTTGCCATTGAACGGAAAGAGAGTCCTTTTATCAACATATCGAGATTCTGTTTAACTTCGAATTGAGCAGTCATCACGGAACGAGAATAGATCTTATAGCCCCTCACCATTTCGGCATAAGGATTCAGATAGAATGATCCTGTACCATCGTCATAATTACCAAACATAATATGGGTCAGAAACCTGTGATCCTCATCCGGCTCATAATAGGGTGGAAATAATACCGGGTTCGTTCGCATCACGTTTCTGTAAACTTGTGTACCACCCGAGATGGGACCCACATACTCGTCAAAGGTACCACTCACCCTAACATCAATTTGGGTAGTAGGTGTAAGGTTCACATTTACGTTACTACGCACTGAATAAGTTTTTAAATCAATATTGTTGTTAAAATTATTGCGCTTATCCACTTTTAATAACCCATTATTCTGATTGAATCCCCCCGCGATATAATAGCGGGCAACATTGCCACCACCACTTACATTCAGATTAGCACTCTGATTACTGGTATAATCCTTGATTAGCTCACGGCGCCAATCGGTACTTGGATACATAGCACTGTTCACACCCGTAGCAGTGTTGTCTATCTTTTGCCTGGAGTAGGGAAGTATCCCTAATGGGTCTCTTGTAAGCACAGCTTCGTTGTGCATTTTCATATAGGTGACGGGGTCTGCCAGCTCCACATTTTTGGTTGGCATTGATACGAAATTTTCTACACGAAAGGAGATTTTGGCTTTCCCCTCTTTGCCTTCTTTCGTTTTGATTAGAATCACGCCATTAGCTGCCCTACTTCCGTAAAGGGAGGTTGCCGTAGCATCTTTCATGATGGAGAAACTTGCAATATCATCCGTTTGTAAACGTGCCAAATCAGTCGAAGAACTCTCAATTCCATCAATTAGAATCAACGGATCTTTCTTATACCCAAATGAAGTTACGCCCCTGATAAAAAAATCAGCATTATCCTGACCAGGCTCGCCGCTCCTCTGATAGGATATAACTCCGGCGATTCGACCAGCTAAGGCCGTCGTTAAATTAGTAGAGGGAACCTTTAACTCATTTGGATTGATTGTAGTGATGGAACCAATAATGCTCTCCTTTTTTTGGGTTGCAAATGCCACTACGGTGACCTCCTCCAATTCATCAATTTTTTCCACCAAAGTTACATTCAATACTCTCCTATTGTCAATTGAAACAGTTTGTGACTCCATACCAACAAATGAGAACATAAGCTGATCTGTAGGTTTGACAACAATTGAATAAAAACCATCCACATCGGTAATCACCCCCCTGGTAGACCCGACAACAGTAATCGTCACCCCAGGTAGCGGCACGTCGTTTACATCGAGAACCCTACCTGTCACGGTAACGTTCTGGGTAAATGCCATAATGGATACTATCCACAATATCATTGTGAAAAGTGTTTTCTGAAAAAACAACAAACGCTTTTTTCCATTCATGATAAAATCAATTTTATTGTTCGTTTTTCGCAATTTCTAAAGCAGTTGTCGTAACGTAATACTTGGCTAACGTGTTCGATATTTCCCATTGCGGCATATCCCGGTTGATTAGAAAACCGAAATATTTTTGGGCCACCATGCCAAAGTAATCTTCATGTCCCTTTCTAAATTCAACGGGAACCACGATTTGATACCGCCCAGTAGAAATCTCCCTGGTCGACATGTAGGGATAAGATTTTTGAAGCTCCGCAACCACTTCGTTTAACTTATCCTCAAATACGCGTGCATCTACACTAGGCTTTCTCACGATAAACAGCTGCTTAACATAATCCACGGAACCATCCTGCACGATCTCGACAGACGCCCTAGTGCCCTTGATATGACCATTGTAACTGTCTCCCCCACCCGGTGGCGCCTCGTAGTTCCAGAGTACGGCAACCGATACATGTTGCCCCTTCACCTGGTAATTGATCTTACCGTTCCCGAAAACTTCCAGTTTGGAATCATTGAGATAGCGCTGTAAGAAATCAGGGAAGGCATTCAACCGGGTGGAACGGGAAAAATCATCCAGCGTCAACACCGTTGGCCAATGGCTAGCCGAAGTAATCGCGATATCGCTTTCGTAATCGATGATTTCATCCGGGAAACATTGCCAGTTCACCAGGTCGACCAGGTGCGTGGCCACGTCAACCATACCTTCTCCCTGCTGATCAACATCATAGAACCATGCCGGACGAACCAGCACGTTCCCTGAGACCTCTTTATAGTAGTGATGAACACTCTGCAGGGTAATGGCCGGTTCGTCTGCTGTCCCCACCTCCAGGTCACCAAAAAGTTCCTTGTTGTTCACCAGCTCCCGGGTAAGGGTATTGATGATATCGTAACGTTCGGTCATCACGTCGTAAAGGTAAATATCCCGCACTCGTGCGCTGTCATAAGTTTCTTTCAGCAATTCAAATCCCTCCCGGTTAATCGCCATCGGTTTATCCGAAAGAACGTTGTAGCCAGCGCAGATAGATTGGTGAATATACCGCGTCTTCTTCCCGTTGTTCCCGGCCAGAATCACCACGTTCCCCTTTTCATCCCCGATCATCCTTTCAAGGTAATCTTCTCCCGTGTAGACCTCCATCTGCCAATGGGTGGGGTTATCTGCCCTTTGGTTATAACCCTCAATGCTAGCCATGTACTGGTCAAGTTCATCGCCTTGCAGGGCGTACACGTGAACCGTATCGTTCACCAGCCTCTGTGGGAATTTTTGTAGAAGGCTGGCGTGAAAGTGACCGGGATCGAGTACCACCAACTGTACCTCACCATCTTTCCCGGTAAAGGTGTGCTGACGTTCTGTCTCGCTTTTATTCTGGCGAGCGTTACAGGAAAACAACAGTAGTATGCTAAGCATCGAGAGCGGGTAAAATAGTTTACACATGGCTTATATTCCTTTAATATAATCGGTTCCGTAAGGATAGCGCTGCGGTCTTCTAAGCATGGAGTTCGCGTAATCGCTATTCTTGAATTTCTCGTATCGCGGGTCCCACTCTAATTTGCCGGGTATTTTCATGGCGATGTGGCTTATTAGGCAAATAGTGCAGGCACGGTGACCGATTTCAACGGGTGAGATGGGTTCTTCACGTGACCGTATGCAATCCAGCCAATTCCCATGTTGGTTATCGCTTCTGTACAGATGAATCTCGTTCTCCCCTATTTCCGAGGTTAAGATCTTGGGATCGCTCGCATCCAATGCTTTCGCGTTTTGCTCTTGCGCCACCGGATCGCTTGAAGACGCGACGTAATTTCCACGGGAAACAAATATCCACCCCTCGGTACCTTCATACCTGATCCCGTTGGGATAGCCACCGCTCGTGTACATGGTAATGCCGTTTTCATACTCCGCCTTCACCATGAAATCACCATGTACATCCCATAGCCCCGACTTAGGAAACTCAGCCACCGCTTCCACCGAGATGGGCCCCGTGTACTCGGTATCCATCCCCCACGCGGCGGACTCGAAGTGGTGTTGCCCCCAACCCGTGATCATGCCCGAGCCGAACTGCTCGCAGCGCAACCACCCCGGACGTCCATAATTATTCTGCGGATGTACCCTTATTTCGGTGTAATAGACCTCGGGGGTTGAGCCCAACCACATATCGTAGTTGAGGTTGGGTGGTATGGGCATCTCGGGGGCCTCGGGCCCCGAGGGATCGCCCGGCAATCCAATCTTCACGGTATGTAACCGACCAATCCTCCCGTTTCTAACCAACTCGGCCGCGATCCTGAACTGCGGGGAGGAGCGCTGTTGCGTGCCTATCTGCATCACCACCTTCTGCCTACGAACGATATCGCTTAACAAGCGTCCCTCTTCCACGGTTAGCGAATTGGGTTTTTGAAGGTATATATCTTTCTTCGCCAGTGCCGCACGGATGGCAAGTTCGGAGTGCTGGTGATCGGGCGTGCTGATAATCACGGCGTCAACATCACTGTTGGATAGCAGCTCCTTGTAATCTTCGTATACCTTCACGTCTGAATAAGAACTCTTCCCTGTCTTTTCCGCGTAGTAGCCGTCGATATGTTTTTTCCCGTCGGCCAACCGCTTGCTATCCACGTCGCATACGGCGATAAACTGCGCCTGATCGTACTTAATCGTCTCAGCCACGTCGTGGTCACGTGCGATCCTTCCAAAACCAATTTGCCCGATTTGTATCTTGTTACTCGGCGCGTTTTTCCCAAACAGGGACGCGGGTACAATCGTGGGAATGGATATAGCCCCCACGGTTGATATGGCCGCTTTTTTAATAAATGATCTTCGTTCCATCCTATTCATTTTTTAGTTGAGCTGTAATTTTCGAAATGGCCGGCAATGTCGGCCTCTACATGATCTCCCGAATGTACCAACACACGATACCTTAACCCGATCTTTTCACCTTTGGAAAGTTGGATCTGCTCACCATTCTCAGGCCAGTACATGGGAGTGGGAGAGAAAAACCCGTAATCCCTGGTAAACCAGGGCGCAGGGTACCCATCGCTCGAAGGATGCTGCATGATCGCGATCCCTTCATTCTTCCCCATTCTTTTCCCGTAACAATCCATCCAGGGAGAACGTTTCCCAAACGTGGCTTTCTCACCTTGATCCCCTTCGGCATTGATCATGGTGCCCCCTCCTATAACCGTGAGGTCCGGTGCCAGCCGTGCACTGAACAACGAGTGATTGGTTTTGAGAATAACCACATCTTCAAGCATCTCAATCGTTATATCAAAATCGATTTGATAAACCGAGGACGAGGGAGCCGAAATGGTAATCCTCCTTTTATCTTTCACGGGCGAATCGGCACCGGGACGCCTCCATATGCATTCATTCTCGATAACAGCAGCATCACCTCCCGATTCAACGATATCGGCCCGTATCGAGATAATCTGTCCCCTATCCAACCCCTCTTGCCAGTAGTTGCCGCCGTTCAACCTGTCACACCCAAAGAAAAGAGAGCTATGATGCGGGTAGTTGGCATTTCTCATGGAGGTAACGGAAGCGTTTGAAGGACCGTTTACCGGGTAGAAAAAGGGGTATTTTTCGTAATCCGATAAAATGTAATGGGTGAAAAGGTTGCCATTGATATAGCAAGCTATCTTGTCGCCCTCTTTTATAGCGGTAACCTGCGCCTGGGCGAAGAGGGGTAAAGCGATCAGCGTCATCACGGTGAACAGAATAGCGCCGGTGGTAATTTTTTTCATCATAACAGTTGTTTTTATTAATTGATTTCAATCTTCGGTTGTGTAGCAAAGCTATACCAGTATCGTTCGGCCATCTCCGGTTCCATTTCACCATCGAACACCACCATACGATACCGCAAAGCATATTTTATAAACGGTTTCAACTCCCAATCCTCATACCTGATAGGGGTAAATTCAAAGAAAAGGTCCCCCCTACCCCCGTTAGCGTCAATCGGCCAAACACGCATCGGCTCCGGATGCATCCGGTTAGCAGGATGACTTAAGAACAAGATTCCTGATCTGCCCTGAGCCGCATCGGTCTCCCCTTCCACCAAACACCACCGTGCCCTGCTCCCGTCCGCATCGAGTCGGGTTTTCCCTTCTGATGTCAACACCGTGGAATTATCCTTGGTCCATTTTTCTATAGCCCTGAATCCAATCCCGCCCCCGTAGCGATACGCCTCCAACAGAATACCATCATCTAAGGGGGTAGTCATCGTAGATGTATAGTCGATGATCCATACGTTTCCGCCCGTGTTCCAAACCCGAATATCCAATACCTCGTTGATCGCTGTTTGGTCAAAGCCTTTGGCACCAAAATCAATGTGCTCCTGAAGAGCCTGGAAGCCCGCATACACAGTGCCTGAGACCTCCGATAAAAACTTGGAAAAGATAACGGTCCCCTCCCCGGAGGCAAGGTTCCAAAAATCCACCTTTCTACCCTCTACCCGAGTCATAGTCCAAGGCGCCCAGATACCGTAATGGTGATAGTGATCGAGCGGTTGAATCCGGGTCAGCACTTCACCGCCTGGCGACCATAGCGGGTGAACAAACCCGGAACGCTTAAATAGCGGATCCACCCCCTCCGGCGGATAGGTTTCCGCATACCTGTACTTAAGAACCGGTGATTCATCGTGTTTAATCATAAGGTCTTTCTCGTCCTTCTCGATCGTCAAAGCTACCGGGGGTACCTTTGTTTCGTCGCCCTGGTATTTTAACACAAAAGTGCGGGACAACTGCTCAGAAGGACTGGGGATGAACCAAACACGGGCATTGTAACCCGCTTCGACCTGACTCGGTACAAACGTTTCTCCTGCACCTGTTACCTCAAACAGGGCTATACTCCCCTTATCGGTGTTATAGGAAAATTGATCGAGAGAAATGGCAACCGGTATATCCTTATGCATCGCTTCCAGTTGAACGGTAAATCTCCCTATTTCGTCTGCCCTCACAGGAAAGAGCATGTAAATACAAATAAGTAAACAAAACAGCCGTGTTTTCATACGATTAAGTTTAGAATGGTTCGCTACAGTATTAAGGAACCTAATCAAACAAATTGTTAACAGTTCTACAAAACTAAAGCGAGATAATGTTAAACCAAAATACTATACTTGCATAAGCATATACTTATTTTGCAGAATTATGGGTGTAGGTATTCAAACCCCACTGTAACAACTGAATCCCCCATCTACCGGTATGATAGCCCCCGTGATAAAACTTGCCGCAGGCGAGCAAAGAAACTGCACTACCCCATCGAGCTCCGTGATATCACCGAATCGCTTCATCGGTGTTTTCGCGATTACTTTCCGGCTCCGCTCGGTCAACGAACCATCGGGGTTTATAAGGACAGCCCGGTTTTGATTCCCAATAAAGAAGCCGGGGGCAATAGCGTTGACCCTGATTTTATCGCTAAATTTCTGTGCCACCTCCATGGCCATCCATTGGGTGAAATTGCCTACCGCCGCTTTCGCTGCCGAGTAGCCAGGTACACGGGTTATCGCTGAACATGCGGCCATTGACGTTACATTGATAATTACACCCTCGTTTTGGCGACCCATCGCCTCACCAAAAACAAGCGATGGATAAACCGTCCCGTTAAGGTTCAACCGAACGACCTCATCCCAATCATCGAACTTCATATCAAAAATGGTTTTCTCATCTGACAAAGTCCCACTAGGTGTGTTGCCTCCCGCGCAGTTGATAAGGATATCAATCCTTCCCCACGCCTCCAGAACCTCTTCTCGCGCTTCGCACAGGGCATTCTCCTCCAACACGTTGCAGGTGAACCCCATAACGTCAGGATGAATCTCTTTTAGCTCTATTAAACGCTCTTCGACTTTACTCTTCGTTCGCCCATGTGCCACCACTTTCACACCCGCCTTCATAAGCGACCGGGCAATACTGCCTCCCAACACTCCGCTGGCACCAGTTACCACTGCTACTTTTCCAGATACATCAAACATGCCTGTTCTCATTTGTTTCATTTTGAGATTATTCACCTATGATCTGTTATCCCTCATGACTCACGCTTTCCATGCATACGGTTAATCGCCATTTGCAATCCATGGATCTCTGACAATCCCTTTAGCCTGCCGACAAGGGGATAGCCGGGATTGGCTTTCCGTTGAAAATCGTCCGCCATTTTTTTCCCGTGATCGGGTCTAAACGAGATCCTCGCATCGCCTCGACCCTCGGCTAATCTCCGGTATTGCTCCTTTAAAAGCGCTTCAACAACCCGGCAAATATCTATATCCCCATCCAAATGCCCCGATTCATAAAAGCGGTTCTCATCCAAATGCCGAAGGTTTCTAAGGTGTGCGAAATGGATGCGCTCACCGAAGGCTTCAACGAACCGGAGCGCATCGTTGTCTCGCCTGGCGGCTAACGAGCCTGTGCAGAGGGTAAGGCCGTTCGCTAGGGAGTCGTTTCGCGAAAAAATCCACTGGAAGTCATCAAGGGTACTGGCAATTCGTGGCAATCCCAATACCGGGAAGGGGGGATCATCGGGATGAATACAAAGCCGAACCCCCTGCTCCTCCGCAACCGGTACCACCTCATCCAAAAAGTAACACAAATTTTCCCTGTAGGCTGCCGCATCCATCCCCCTATACGGCTCAAGGGAACGACGAAACCGTTCCATGTAGTCACCGGACTCCTCAACAGCGCTGTTGACGAATCCTTGGGTAACGATGATAATGGTATGGGCAAGTCGCTCCCTTTCCCGTTCGTTCATCGAATCAAACAGCGCTTGCGCCTCTTCACGAATAGAGTCAGGGTAATCGCCCTTCGCATTCTTCCTCTTTAACAAAAACAGATCGAACACTGCGAAAGTGGCATGATCGTACAACATCGTTTCAGTACCGTCGCTATCCATGTACGCGAGGTCTGTTCTCACCCAATCCAATACCGGCATAAAGTTGTAACAAATCGTTGTAACACCACACTCAGCCAGGTTAACGATCGATTGCTTGTAATTCTCTATATGGGCTGCAGACTTCTCGTTGCCTAACTTAATATCCTCCGATACGGGCAAGCTCTCCACCACGCTCCATCGCAGGCCCTCTCTCTCGATCTCGTTCTTGACCACCTTGATATCGTCAATCGACCATGTAACACCAGGTTTCAGGTGATACAAAGAGGTAACCACCCCCTCTACACCCATCTGTTTCAAGAAAGATAAACACACCGAATCCTTCTTTCCAAACCACCTCCATGTCCTCTCCAGCAACATAATCAAATCATCTTTTCAAATTGACAGCCTAAATTTTCTCGTTTTTTACAAAGTTATTCACGATTTTTCGTGATTGTCAAACCAATTATTTACAATTAATAATACTATATTTGCAATAAAGAAAGGGGAACCATGGCAAAAATCATGCATGAAAAACTGAACCTGAGCAGCGGGTCACCTATTAAGATTAAGTGGTGTGATTATGACTACTTCAAATTTCCATGGCATTTTCACGAAGAGTTCGAGATCGTGTATGTTTTAAAGAGTACCGGCACCCGTTTCGTGGGCAACAATATAGAGTCGTTTTCTGATGGCGATCTGGTGCTATTGGGTAGTAGCGTTCCCCACATGTACCGAAACGACATCCAATACTATCAAAATGACCCGGATAAACGGGTTTATGCCGTTACACTTCAATTCTCTAAAGATTTCTTCCAACATTCGCTCGATAAGTACCCGGAATTCTCGCAAATCAAGAAACTGCTGGAAGAGGCTCAATACGGGGTCTACTTCTATAAAAACGCAAATGGCCTCATTCGGAGAAAAATCACCAAAGCGCTACATTTAACGGGGCTAGAGCTACTTTTGGAGACCATTATTATTCTCTCATTGATGAGCAAGTCAAAGGACAAGAGGTTGCTAAGCGATGAAAGCGAAAAGAATCTGGACTCCTTCCGTGACAATGATCCTCGTGAAGTTAAGGTTAAAGCTTTCCTACATCGGGAATACACGCGCGATATATCGCTGCAAGAGGTCGCCGATATCGCCGGTATGAACCAAAGCGCATTCTGCCGCTACTTTTTGAAGAAAACCAGCAAAACCTGTTTCCAATACATCAACGAGTTGCGCATCACTTACGCCTGCAAATTATTATTGGAAAAGAAGCTGACAATCACTCAAATATGCTACGAGGTTGGGTATAACAACATCTCGAACTTTAACCGGCAGTTCAAGAGGGTAACGGGATACACGCCCACAGAATACAGGCTCGAATTCTATAAAACGTTCTAAAATCATTTCCCAACAGCTATTTGGTTGCGATAATCGGTGGGTGATTGGCCCGTTATTTTCTTAAAGTAGAGGTAAAAGTTACTTCGTGTGACAAACCCCACCTGTTGAGCTATTTGGTTGAGTGAAACTTCAGGACAATCGGCGATGAGCTCCTGGGCTTTGCGGATACGCAATTCAATGCGCCAAGTGCGAAAATCACACGGCATACGGTCACGGAAATAGCTGCGCAAAGACGGCAAGTCGGTACCCAATAACTCGGCCACCTCCTCGGTACTGATGTCTCCCCTCGTGTATCCTCCGTCCAAAACCCATTGTTCAAGCGAATTCCTCAATTTCGCTTCCTTGGCGGGATCATTTTCAGCGGATCTATCAAGTCGAAGTTGTTCCGGTTCACGGATTATAGTGATAGTTTGTTCCGGTTTATGGGTTGTCGCGGAAAGATAGAAGTCGATTTTGGTCACATAATTGGAAAAGCGAATTACAAACCAGGTGTAAAAAACGAGGTATGAGATCACGAACCAGTAATCTATCCAAATTGGGAAATAGGTGGAGACGGAAGCTATTATGCCTATCGAAAGGGCAACAATAAAACTTGTTTTCACCCAACTGAGTCGTCCCTGCTCATCCTCGTCATAATAATCCTCCAATTGTCTGAGACTCAGAGCATACTTTTTAATAAAAAGATGGGTGTAAAAAAAGAGCAGGCATATATAAGAGAATACACCAATGTGCACAACTAAGCGGTAATTTTCTACGGTAAATGCTGTTGCTAAATAGAGTATAATTGCCCCAGCTATAATCGTGGTATGCCATAGGATTTGTCGACGGGTCACATAGGTGGGCTGTAGAATAGAAAGCAGCGTATAGGTAAAGAACATCGATTGAAGGGCTGATACGGCAGGAGTAATAATTTCAATATGCTTTGGATCACTGTTCTCCGCGTAAAAGAATGATAAAAAAAGGGAGATTGCCAGCATGA
Organism: Bacteroidales bacterium; assembly: GCA_012838585.1. Taxonomy (GTDB): domain Bacteria; phylum Bacteroidota; class Bacteroidia; order Bacteroidales; family Dysgonomonadaceae; genus Proteiniphilum. Next base: position 18,671 of record DUPB01000022.1, on the reverse strand, counting down.
AATAAGCCCCTGCAATAAATCCTCTTGCAAGACGCAAATTAAAGGTTCTCTCCTCCACCCTAACGCGGAAGCCAATTAGCACAATGCCCAATATGGTAAGCACTATAGCCGCGATAAAATATACTGATGAAAATAGATTAGACCACATATATATAGTAACAGTGATGAAATGATACGAACCAATAAAAACAGACCGGTCTAAACTGGCCATCAATACCTATGAGCTAACAAAATTAGTAAATTATTTCTTTTGCATCAATGAACGCGCATTATAAAAAACAAATCCGTAGAATTTTTATTTCTTACCCGACAAATTGGTCTATTTTGCACAAATATCCAAAATAGACCAGCAGACCTCTTTTTTAGCTTACCACGAGATAGTAATTTTATCCAAAAACTTCAAACGAGTTGTTAATTCAGCTTTCAGACAGATTAGGAAAAAAGGATTTGACATCAGTCGTTGGAAAATGGAAAAGAGACAAAGTCACACAATAAAAAATTTATTATTTAATTTATTTATCAACATTTCAACATTGACAAAATGAAAAAATTTATTTTAATTCTGACATTATCAATGGGCGTGGCTATTTGTGCACAGGCTCAAGGTGAAGGTAAGGCAATCGGGGTACGTTTTGGTTGGGGAGGGGAACTCTCTTATCAACATCCGCTTCAAGGTAGCAACAGGCTTGAATTCGATTTAGGTCTTTACGGCTTTGACAAATACTCAACGAGTATTTATTTAACCGCCGTCTATCAAAAAGTTTTTGACTTATCCTCTTTATCTCAGGGATTCAACTGGTTTGTAGGTGCAGGTCCTCAAGTGGGCTATTACGGCGTTAAAGCAGTAAAAGTGGATGGCGTAAAAGTAAAGGGAACGCATGATCTTGCACTGGGAGCCGTGGGGCAAATCGGTATTGAATACAATTTCGCTAAAGTGCCCCTCCAAATCTCCCTCGATTGGAGGCCAGGGATCCTGATTCTTCCTGATTTCGGATTCGGATATGAATCGGGAGGACTGGGTATTCGTTACAGATTTTAATTTTCTGGCCAACGCCAATAAGTGGAAGAAAGCAATTGTCATCACTTCGCTTTCTCTTGTCCCCAAAAAAGAGCTGTCTCGTTTTGAGACAGCTCTTTTTTTAAGATTTTACCCGAAAAGAACCTGGCTGGCACGCGAAAAGAAAAAAAGCCTTACGCGCGAAAACGTAAGGACTTGATTTCGTGGTGGTCCCAACTGGGCTTGAACCAGTGACCCCCTGATTATGAGTCAGGTGCTCTAACCGACTGAGCTATGGGACCGTTTCGGTAAAACGGGGGTGCAATGTTACTACTTTTTTTGTAAATCTCCAAGCGAAATGGGCGATTAATCGGTTTTTCGCGGTCGGGTATGGCTAACATCGATAAAGATTAAAACAGCTGAACGGCTTGAAATGGTAGATTAACCAATATTGTATCTATTTTTCAAGGGTAGAACCCCATTTTTTGTAGCTTTGTCCGGAAAATGTGCAGTATAGAGAAAGGCAGTTAAGCATGAAGTTCACCAGCAACCCCACCGAACTGGGTCAGGAGAAGGTAGGTAAATTACTGCTCAGGTACGCCCTCCCGTCAATTATCGCCATGACGGCCTCCTCCATTTACCATATCACCGATAGCATCTTTATCGGCCATGGGGTAGGCGCTTTGGCTTTATCGGGGTTGGCCATCACCTTTCCATTGATGAACCTTGCCGCGGCATTCGGTTCGCTAGTCGGTGCCGGCGCAGCCACCCTGCTATCAATACGGTTGGGGCAAAAAGATTACGATAGCGCGAATACCATCTTGGGGAACGCGCTCACCTTGAACGTGCTCATCGGGTTGAGCTTCTCAGTCCTGTCATTCATCTTCCTCGACCCCATCCTCTATTTCTTCGGTGCTAGCGGGGTGACGCTTCCCTACGCGCGTGACTTTATGGAAATCATTCTATTGGGGAACGTGATTACCCATATCTACTTCGGTTTAAACGCGATGCTTCGCTCATCGGGCAGGCCCGAGAAATCGATGTTCGCAACCGTGGCCACCATGGTGATCAACCTGATCTTGAACCCGCTGTTCATTTTCGGTTTTCAATGGGGTATCAAGGGGAGCGCTTGGGCCACCGTTATCTCGCAGACGGTTATGCTCGTGTGGCAACTGAAGTTCTTCAGCAACAAAAGCGGCTTTATCTACCTGCAGAAGAAGACGCTCAAGCTACAGAAAAAAATCGTGACCGATGCCCTTTCCATCGGTATGTCGCCCTTCCTGATGAACGCCGTGTCTTGCCTTATCGTTATCGTCATCAACCAGGGGCTGTTGCGCACGGGGGGCGACTTGGCGGTCGGGGCTTACGGCATCGTGAACCGGATAGCCTACCTATTCGTGATGGTCGTGCTGGGACTGAACCAAGGCATGCAACCGATAGCCGGGTATAACTTCGGGGCGAGGCTCTACAAACGGGTCAACGAGGTGCTGAAGATAACGACCATACTGGCAACAGGAGTCACCACCTTCGGGTTCCTCTTCGCGAACCTTTTCCCGGAAGCTTTCGCCTCCATGTTCACAAACGACAAAGAGCTGATAGATCTCTCGGTGAACGGGCTTCGGATCGTCTTCCTCTCCTACCCGATTATCGGCTTCCAGATGGTTACCGCCAACTTCTTTCAGAGCATCGGGATGGTGGGCAAAGCCATATTCATGTCGCTCAGCCGCCAGTTGCTGTTCTTGCTGCCCTGCTTGCTTATCTTTCCCCGCATTTGGGGTATCGATGGGGTCTGGTACAGCATGCCCGCATCCGACCTAATATCGAGTATCGTGGCGGCCATCCTACTGGTTCAACACTTTCGTCAATTCAAGCACAAGGAGCAGGAGGAAGAAAATGTAACGAAGGAATACCGGGAACAAATTGAACTGCAGCCCAACGCGAAAGAAGGCTAAGCTGAACGAAAAAAGTCAACAACGAGGTATTATCGAATAAGTGCCTTACCTTTATAGGACAGGAATAAACTCAGGTGCAAATAATAAGATGAGAAAACTGGAAGAAAATATGAATACCAATTTTGTAGTCAATATCGGTCGGCAACTAGGCAGCGGTGGCCGGCAAATAGGGCAGCTCCTGGCAGAGCGGCTAGCCATTTCATTCTACGACAAAGAGTTAATCACGCTCGCCGCGAAACAGAGCGGGTTGCAGGAAGAGGTGTTCGAGCGGCCCGACGAGAAGAGCCGATACACCTTAACGGGTGGTTTACTGGGACTTAAGGGTCCGGCCCTCGACATGGGGTTCTCGAGAAACTACCTGTGGAACGAGCTCCTATTCAAGATTCAAAGTGACGTGATACGTGAACTGGGCCACGAGAAATCTTGCATTTTCGTGGGGCGTTGCGCCGACTACATCTTACGCGAGCATCCCCGCGCATTGAACCTGTTCATCAACGCCGACCTTGACGACCGGGTAAAGCGTGTGATAACCAATTACAAGCTAACATCCAAAGAGAAAGCTACAGACCTGATCGAGCGAATGGACAAGAGACGAGCCGGGTACTACAACTACTACAGCAACAAGAAATGGGGCGCGGCCGAATCGTACCACCTATGCATCAATTCATCGGTACTGGGTATTGAAGGCACGGTCGATTTTATCGAGGGGTTCGTAAAACAAAAGTTCCAATTGCAATAAGCTATTCCGGCTCTACCCAGTCGCCCTGCTCCTTTATCAGTTGGATCAGCTCCTCTACCGCCCCCTCTTGCGGTATGTTCTTCTTCACCAGCTCCTTTTTCCGATAAAGCGATATCTTCCCACGTCCTTCACCCACGTACCCGTAATCGGCATCGGCCATCTCGCCAGGGCCATTCACGATACATCCCATTACCCCGATTTTCAGGTGCGTAAGGTGAGAGAGCTGTTGCTTCACCCGCGCCAGGGTCGCCTGCAGGTCGAAGAGCGTCCTCCCGCAGCCGGGACAGGATATATACTCCGTTCGGCTCATCCGCACCCGGGCTGCTTGCAAAATGGCGAACGCGTACGAATCCAGGTCAGTGATACGCACCTGTCCCTGGTTGCTCATCATAATGCCGTCCCCGAAACCATCCAGTAACAGGGTACCGAAATCAACACCCCCCTTGATCTGGATATCCTCCGCCACCTCCTCCGCGTAGCCACGATGTATTATGACAGGAACATGGCAATCGGCGTTCATCAAGGCGTGGAAGAAGGCCCGTTGCTCTCCCACCCCGTTCATGTGGTCAGTAGTGAGAATTACTACCACTCCAGGAGTCATTTTCAAAAACGTGAGCAGCTCGTCCGACAACTCAGGGAAGGAGATACGAAGGAACTTCACCAACGCCTTACAGTTGTCCACCTCCTCGAGTGACTCCACCGTGAAAAGCGGGAAGACATCGATGCTTTCCCCTTGAGCCGGCTGAAGTTGGCTATCAATACCATCCTCCCGTTCCGGGAAAGAGCCCTTACCCGCATATTCTAACCAGCCCTGGTAATCGACGATTAACTTCATCCCCCGCGGAAAATTGTCCGGCATGCGACGGCCCACGTAGATATAATCGGGTATAAAGCGGGAATGAAGTGACATATCGGCTACCTGACTACGGTCGGAGATGACCACGGGCAGATGCCCGCCCCCGATATTCAAAACGGTGTCCGTCTCACGCCGATCGGTCGAGTAGGGTGAATAGCGGGAGCAAGCCTTCCCATCAATGATGATATGCCCCACACGGCTCGACACGTAATCAATCAGCTTCCTGGCCACGGGCAGCTCCGCTTCCGGCTCCTCGCTCAACGAAACCCGAATGGTATCGCCCAGCCCATCGCTCAACAATGCGCCGATCCCCACGGCCGACTTCACCCGCCCTTCCTCACCGTCACCCGCTTCGGTTACACCCAAGTGCAGGGGGAAGTACATCCCCTCTCTATCCATCGCCGCCACCAGCAGCCGTACTGCCTTAGTCATCAAGAGCGTGTTGGAGGCCTTCATCGAAATGACGATGTCGGTGAAACCCACCTCAACGGCTACACGTAAATACTCCATGCAGGACTCTACCATCCCCTCCGGCGTATCACCATAGCGGGCCATGATTCGATCCGATAACGAACCGTGGTTCACCCCGATACGAACGGCGGTTCCATGTTCCTTACAAATCTTGAAAAAGGGAACTGCCTTGGCACTCACCCTTTCCACTCCGAGTGCGTACTCCTCGTCGCTATACTCCCCCGGTGAGGAAGTACGCTGCCTGTCGGCAAAGTTACCGGGGTTAATCCGCACTTTTTCAACGACCGTGGCGGCCAACTCGGCCGCTCGCGGATTGAAATGAATATCCGCCGAAATCGGGATGGTATACCCTTTTTCCCGTAATCGGCGATGAATTTCTCGCAAGCTTTCCACTTCACGCGTTCCTTGGGTCGTCAACCGGATCAGTTGAGCCCCCGCGGCGATGAGCCGCTCGCATTGCGCCACGCTCCCCTCGACATCCAGCGTGTTGGTATTCGTCATCGTCTGCACCACCACCGGGTGCTCTCCACCCATAAAGAGATTCCCCACCCGTACCTTTACGGTGGAACGGCGAGTATAGTTGAAATAATCCATCTTGATCTCTTCAATGATAACGATTGGCCCGATACCCGGGCTCATGATATCCCGTTTTAATTCACACGATTCAATCGGTGCGGTTACTCCAGCGTGAACGACTGACCCGCGTGAGAGAGCGACAGGAAAACGGCCCCGTGCTCGGCCGCGATACCCTCGAATCGGTTCGCCTTCCCGTACTCCTCCCCGAAATGCATGGGTAAGAAGTAATCGGTTTTAATACGCGTTACGAACTGCTCTGCCCCCTTCATATACTCTTGCCCCAGGCGAGGATCCAGCGGAAACATCGCCATGTAAAGCCGATTGGTCTTTTCAGACAACAACTCCAGTTCACAAAGGTAAGCATTTTCAAACGCCAACGCCTCCTCATTGTTCACCTCTTCCTTCCAATGCCAGTTATTGAGATCACCGGCATGAAAAATTAACTTGTCGCCATGCCGTACCAAAAACGACCCGCCCACGTCGGTCGACCCAAAAGCCTTCACGCTAAGGCGATGGTCTCTAAACATCTCCCCCTTTTTCAGGAAAAGGGCATCATTCTCCTGCACGCTTCCGCTTTGCAGCAGCTCCTCAGAAAAGATATAGCGAATATGACCCTTCGCCTTCTTCCAAGTCAACACGAGAGGGTTGAAATGATCGGCATGCGAATGGCTACAGAAAACGTACAAATCCTGCTCTTTAGCAAGCAGGTAATCCGCGATCCACGCCGACCCGTCACCCCTAGGGACATCCTTGTAAAAATCGAAGAGGAGGGAGCAGTCAGCCAACTCGATCAAGTAACAGCTATGATATATGTAGGTAACCGTCATGATATAAATGCTTACCATTTAAACAACCAAATAGTGAAAAGTTCAACTGGTTTCACATAAAAATTGATAAAACGAGGTGTATCGAACGTAAGATGTCCCATTAATTCCAGGGAGTTTTAAAACATATTCACGACTTGAACGTTTATCTATTGTACATTTCACCCGTTCTCGCTAAAAAAGGTACGCTTATGATCATTAAATTATACAACGAAAATCCGAACCCACGTGAGATTAACCAGGTGGTGTCTGTTCTCCGTGACGGGGGCATCGTGATCTACCCGACCGACACCCTCTACGGCATGGGGTGCGATGCGTTGAACGTGCGGGCAGTGGAGCGAATCTGCGATCTAAAGGGCATCAATCCTCAAAAGAGCAACCTCTCCATTATTTGCAACGACATGAGCGTGATCAGCGAATACGCGAAGGTCAATACCCCCACGTTCAAGCTCATGAAACGAAACTTGCCCGGTCCCTTTACCTTTATCCTACCCACTACCTCTTCACTTCCCAAGATTTACAAGAACAAGAAGACGGTGGGCATCCGCGTTCCCGACAACAACATCATCCGGGAAATCGTGGCACAACTTGGCAACCCGGTGCTAAACACCTCCGTTAAGATCGATGACGAGGAAATCGAATACAGTACTAACCCCGAGCTGATTCATGAGAAGTGGGGAGATATAGCCAGCATCGTGATCGATGGTGATATAGGCGGCACGGAACCCTCCACAGTGGTCGATTGCACTTCCGATGAACCGATTATAACCCGTCAAGGGAAAGGAGTGTTAAATTTTTAAAACAGACCCACAACAGGTAAAACAGTTACAGCATGAAAAAAACATACCTGCTCCTCACCCTGATTGCTACCATCAGCGTAGCGCTGCTAACTTCTTGTGAAACACATGAAATACAAGGAGAGGTAAACCGCGTGTCACAGTTCGTGTATGACGGGATGTCAGCCTATTACTACTGGGCGGACGATATGGTCAACAAAAAGCCGGAGCTCACCGATGCTGACCCCACGAACTACTTCAACCGGGTCTTGCACCCCTCTGACACCAAGAATGGATGGTCCTGGATAACCGATGATATCCAAGCCCTTTTGGCTGGATTCTCGGGTGAATCCCTATCCTTTGGCTATAACCTGGAATTCATCATCTTGGAGGGAAAAGTCTACGCGCACGTTAAATATGTATTCGCCAACAGCCCGGCAGATAATGCCGGATTGAAGAGACTAGACTTGATCGGGAAGCTCAACGACTGCCCCATCACCACTGAAGAACGCAACGGGAACACCTACGTGAGCCGCGGGGACATGAACCTCATTTACGGGAACGACGCGGTAAAATTCACGACCTACCGATTTTCAGAGGAGCAACTCGTTCAAGATAAAGAGGTGACCATCACCCCCAACAGCAGCAGCAAGGATCCAGTTCTTCTTGATACTCTATACACGATCGGGGATAAAAAGGTTGGTTACCTATTTTACACCGACTTCTACAGCAACTTCAACCACCGCCTCTACGAGGTATTTAGCCGCTTTAAGCAAAAAGGAGTCACCGATCTGGTACTGGACCTCCGCTACAACACCGGCGGGGCCGTTTCATCGGCCATCTACCTGGCTTCCCTTATCGCCCCCAGGAGTGCCGTGGAGGAGAAATCACCCTTCATAGTGATGGATTACAATGGCTATCTGAACCGATCGTTTGACAAGTGGTATAAAACAGCTAAGGCAGACGAAAAGTACAAGTATGACCGTAAAGATTACCTGGGCACCTACAACTCCGAGAATGATCAAAATCCACTGAACGCCAACCTTAACTTAAACAAAGTGTACATCATAGCGACAGGTAACTCCTACTCCGCCTCCGAGCTTACCCTCTTCTGTCTGAAGCCCTACATGAACGTGGTACATATTGGCAGCAATACCGGGGGCAAGTACACGGCATCATGGACGATCCACGCCTACGACCCGCAAAAAGATGACCAGGGGCGTGCAAGAGCCGTCACGTTATATGATGCAGCAAAGCTGTCTGAGACTGAAAAAAACACGTTGAAAAATTGGGGCATGCAACCCATCGTGGCTATCTACGCGGACAAGGATAGCAGGAACTTCAGCAGCACTGGCCATCTGGTGCCTGACCATGCATTGAAAGAGGGATTCGGTGATATAAATTGTTGGAAACCTTTGGGCGACACCAGGGATGTATTCCTGGGTCAGGCCCTCTACCTGATAACGGGAGATGAAAGCTATAAACCGGTTGCTCCTACTACCCTTGGTACACGGGTTACCAAAGAGGTCCTTAACCACCAAGAAGAGGCACGACCCGTGATGATCGATAAGATGTATCTAACGCCCGATGACTTCAAGAAGCTTCGGGAACTGCAGGATTGATAACACACACCGCCTCAATACTTATCAGTTAATCAGATCGATACGGTGACAGAAGCTTGATGCTTCGCCGGGTAAACTGCCGAAGCCAACCGTTTACTCGGCCCATAACGGCCTTTTTTGCAGGAGGTCGTCCTCAATCATTTTATATTTGATGTACTGATCGCGGTCAAGGATGATTTGCAGGTTTTTATCGCGGTTCTCTTGCAGTTTTTCCAGGCGCTTCTTTTTGTTGCAAAACCTGCAGCCCTCTACCTTCCGCACCTCGAACAGGTAGGCGCACTCCACCTTGAACAGCTGTTCGGCTTTCACATCATCAAACTGAATCAGTTCCTGCATCGAGGCAACCTTCTGCTCCATGCTTTTACGCAACACGTCGGCGATAAGCCCCGTGGTTTGCGCGGAAGCTGTAGTGGCAATCGCCGTGAAAAGGATCAGGGAAAAGATTGTTTTTTTCATACACCTTTCTACTTATCATCGTAATGTCCCCAAACTGAAAGGACCAACACGATTACCCGTTCGTTATATATTTTGTAAATCAAACGGTGTTTTCGAGTAATCCTTCTAGACCATTGTCCCGTTCTGTCTCCCAGCAGCGGCTGGGGAAGACCTGTTCCGGTTGTTGGGTGCAACTCCAATTCTGTTAATAAAGCCTCTATCTTCTTCAATGTTTTCTTGTCTCCAGCTTTTCGAAACTTAATGATGTCTGCTTTTACGTTATCTGTAAGAAAAACAGTGTACCTCATATCATAAGTCTCCGAATAACTCCTCACGCAATTCCGGGGTTAGCTTGGTAACCTTTCCATGCTCAGCCTCTTCCAACGCCTTATCGATCTTGGCGAAAAAATCAGCCTTGCTCATTAAGGTATCATCCTCCGTCACCGGGACGATCCGGTAAGACCTGTTTTTCCCCCTCGTGATAAGGACTTCCACCCCCTCGTCCACTTTGTCAAGGTAACTCTTCTGTTTGCTTCTAAACTCTCTGCTACTTACAATAACCATATTCAACTCATTGAAACGTGTACCAATATGGTACAAATATAGTGCTTTTTTAGAAGCAAACCGTCAAAAAGCGATGAAATCTTAAGGGATTTATCCTGCTCGATCGTTTGCCGCTTTCACAGAATAACTCTTTATAACATTGAAACCCGAATTATCCGTTAAATCAGTGATTACCTAACACTACCAGAGAGCCGCTCTTTGAAAAGCAAAAACCTACAGCGGGTATTCCTTCAGAACCGGGTCCTCGTACAAGATTTGTAATCGCTTTAGTTCAGCCTTCAGATCGTTCACGAGGAGTTCGTTACCCGGCTCCCCGTACAGGTTGTTCATCTCCAACGGGTCGCTCTCCAGGTCGAACAGCTCCCACTCATCGATATCCTCCCCGTAAAAATGGATAAGCTTGTACCGCTCCGTTTTCACCCCGTAGTGACGGCGCACCGCGTGTTCTCCGGGAAACTCGTGGTAGTGGTAGTAGAGCGATTTCCGCCAATCGCGCGGGGCTCGATCTCTCTTTAGCAACGGGAGAAGCGAAACCCCTTGCATATCCGACGGGATCTCAATACCGGCTATATCCAGCATGGTGGGGGCAAAGTCGATGTTTTGCACCAGCTGGTCAATCGTTCCCCGCCTTTTAAAACGTTCCGGCAGGTGCATCACGAGGGGCGTGCTGAACGACTCCTCGTACATGAACCGCTTGTCGAACCACCCGTGCTCGCCCATGTAGAAGCCCTGGTCGGAGGTGTAGAAGATAACGGTGTTCTCCAGCATCCCACACTCTTCCAGGTAGTCCAGCAAGCGCCCCACGTTTTCATCGAGCGACTGAACGGTTTTGGCGTAATCCCTCATGTAGCGTTGGTACTTCCACTCGGCCAACTCCCTCCCCTGGAGATCTGCCTCGATAAACTGATCGATAATGGGCTGGTAGTGGGTATCCCAGGCAGCTTTCTGCGCCGAATCCAACCGTGCGTATTCCCCATACTCGTAGGCCTTGCCTAACCGTGTCTCAAGCGTTGGGTGCAACATTTTAAGGTCGTAGGTCAAATCCATGTCCTTGTAAATACCCATCTCATGCCTGGATGCGGCAATACGACCCGCGTAGTCGTCATAGAAGTTTTCGGGGAGTTCAAACTGCTTATCCTCGAAAAGTGCCAAGTGGGTGGTGTCTGACATCCAGATCCGGTGTGCTACCTTGTGGTGCAGGAACAGCACGAACGGCTTCTCTTTGTCTCGCTGCTTATCGAGCCACTCCAGACCCATATCGGTAATGATATCGGTGACATACCCTTTGTAGTGTGTCCGCCCCTGGGGAGTGATAAATTCTGGATTGTAGTAGTGCCCCTGTCCCGGGAGTATCTCCCAATGGTCGAAGTTGGTCGGTTCGCTATCCAGGTGCCACTTCCCGATCATAGCTGTTTGGTACCCGTTCTCCTTGAGCAGTTGTTGCACCGTTTGCTGGCTTCCGTCGAACACGGTATGGTTATCCAGCTTTCCGTTCGCGTGGCTATGCTTCCCGGTCAGTAGACAGGCACGGCTTGGTCCGGAGATGGAGTTAGCCACGTACGCGTTGCGAAAGATCACGCCATCAGCCGCTATCCGATCCAGGTTCGGCGTCTCCACGTGGCGGTTATCGTAACAACTCATCATTTGCCGCGTATGATCATCGGTCATGATATAGATGATATTCAACGGGCTGTTTTGTTCCGCCTTTTTTTCACCTCCACACGAGGCAAGAGCAGCAACACCTGCCAGCGGGTAAAGCAGGGCCATTCGTTTCAGGTTGATCATATCATTGTTGTTTAAATAAATTCGTTGCAATTTGAATATCGCAGCAGGAGAAACCAATCCCCTACTCTAATTGAAACCTCCCGGGGATTTCATCCAGGATGCCAAACAGCTCGTCAACTGTCTCCGCGCGGAGCATCGCGATGCGCGTTGGCCGGAAATCGGGTATCCCCTTGAGCAACGGTGTAGCGGCCAGGTGACGGCGACTGTGCAAAATACCACGGAACTCGCCCAATCGCTCCACGCTCCCTGTCACCTGCTGCTTGAGTATATCCAGGTACCATTGAAAAGGCTCTTTGGGTAGTAGCTCTCCCGTGCGCAGGTAATGCTTTAACTCCCGGAAAAACCAGGGTCTTCCTATGCTACCCCGCCCGATCATCACCGCGTCAACACCCGTCTCGTCGAATCGCTGCTTGCACAGTTCCACGCTATCCACATCCCCATTCCCAATAATCGGGATGAACATTCGGGGGTTGTTTTTCACCTCACGAATCAAACTCCAGTCGGCCTCCCCCTTGTACATCTGCAAGCGGGTACGGCCATGGATGGTCAGCGCGGCGATACCGCGATCCTGCAACTGCTCCGCCAAGGTGACGATAATTTTCGACTCTTCGTCCCACCCTAGCCTGGTTTTTACCGTTACCGGCCTCTTTACCGCCTTCACCACCTTCTCGGTAATCTCGAGCATCACCTCCGGGGTACGCATCATCCCCGAGCCGGCACCCCGCCCGGCGATCTTTCGCACCGGGCAACCAAAGTTGATATCGATCAGGTCGGGATTCGCCTCTTCGCACCTCTTCGCCGCCTCCACCATGGCATCCGGGTCACTCCCGTAAATCTGTATGCCGATGGGACGTTCCTCTTCGCTATAGGTAATCTTCTCTTTGGTACGCTTGACATCACGGATAAGCGCGTCACTCGATACGAACTCGGTATAGACCACATCGGCTCCGAACCGCTTGCAAAGCTGCCGAAACCCGATATCGGTCACGTCTTCCATGGGAGCGAGAAAGACCGGGTAGTCTGAAAGTTCGATGTTGCCTATCTTCATAGCGGCTTTGCAGTTCAGTCGGGGAGGTATATTTCAACGGGGTACAGAAAATGATATTGATACGTTACTCATCCGAAGCGGGGAGACAGCCGAGTAGGCAGCCGGGAAAACGGATGTTGAAACACTCGGGACATCAGGTATGGCAGTAACGACCGGGGAAGCAACCGAAGATGCTGAAGCCTCCGCACCGGCAGCACGTAGCGAAACGTGATGGAACTCCTCTCGCCCCAGGCGAACAGGCTCAAGCTTTACCGTATGGATAGCCCACTCCTCTAATGGCTCAATACCATAATGTAGTACATTCCCAAACCCGTTATAGAGCTTGACGACCAGCTGGTTTTTCCCCTTTCGGAGCGGAAGCAACAGCAGCTCCTCCTGCTTCTCTGCGCGCTGTGGCGAGAAATGGGCCGTGATATACTCCCCGTTCAACAAGACGTATGCCGCGTTACCGCTCGTGAGCTTCACCGCGATGGTTTGCTCCAAGAGCGACTCGATCTCCTGGAGGAAGAGCACGCCCTCACGGGGCAAGATCGGCTCGCTGTACGATTCACCATAGCGGAAATCGGTCACCGCTACCCAGCGGGAACCGGGTCGCTTGGGATCGACCTCCCCTACCCCCTCCTCTTCCACGTTCCCGAACACGCCTCGTCCCGGTTTTCGGTAGAGGGAGCCCCACCGTACCGAACCGGAGGAAAGTGTCACTTGCGTTGTCATGATAGGTTCAAGCGTCACCTCGTGCCGCGTACCTGCTATCTCTACCTTGACATGCCGACCCACCTCTTGGTCGGTAAAGCATATCTCGGGGACGTACCGACCCGGTCGTTGTTGCCACGCCCAGTCGTACCCGATCAAGCTCTTGTAGCCCGCGTAGTAGTTTAGACTCGAATGGCCGAACAGCGGCATAGCATTCCGTGGGGTCAACGCTTCTCGTTTCACGATAGGATCGGGAAGCACCGAGTAGCCGTTTCGAAACGAAACCTTCAGCACGGGTAAAACCTCGTCACTCGCTAGACCCGACAGGTCAATCGACAACACACGGTTCCTAAGCCTGCAAGGGAGTAGCTTACCGGAGGATAAAAGGGAGGCCGCAGTAACGATCCCATCAATGCCCCTTAGCTCGATCTTCCCCGAGGTGGGTAGATTCCTGATAAACAGGTAGAGGCTCCCTTCGTTACAAGTGACATCGCCCCATTCGAACGAATGATGAAACGGGTTGGCTTTGGCCCCGTAGATAGCTTCACCGTTCACCTTCAGCCACTCCCCTATACCGCGAAGTACCTCACTCTCGAACGGGACGACCGAACCATCCCCCCTCGGCCCGATATTGAGCAGGTAGTTGCCTCCCCGGCTTACCACCTTAACCAGGCTGGCGATCTTCTCCTCTACCTTCGGCTGTACCTCTCCCCGCTCTTGCCAGGAGCGGTAACCCCAGGTTTCATCGAACATCGATGCCGCGGTCTGCCACGCCATACCCATCTTGTACTCGGGATACTCGTTGTCGGCCATCACCGCGAAATCGACATAATCGTTACCTAATCGCCCGCTTATCATGCAGCCCGGCTGAAGCCTGTTCACCAGCTCGTACAATCCACGGCTCTGTTCCGGGGTGAGTGAACCCATATCGAACCATATCTCTGAGATATCCCCGTAATGGGTCATGATCTCTTCCACCTGCTTCAAGTTAAACGCATAATGTTGCGGCGTGAGCGGGTCGGCGTTGTGGCTTGAGATAGGATAGCCATGCGGGTAGTTCCAATCGATCAACGAGAAATATACCCCGAAATCGATGCCCCCGCTCTCGCACGCCTCGGCCAGCTCCTTCATCAAGTCCCTCCTGTAGGGAGTGGCATCCACGATATTGAAATCTGTATACCTGGAGTGATACATGCAGAAGCCATCATGGTGCTTGGAGGTAATGACAATTGAGCGCATCCCCGCCTCCTTGGCCAGCGAAACGATACTGTCCGGGTTCCAGTGAACCGGGTTAAAGTCACTGGCCGTGTTGGCGTACCAATCGCTAAAGATACCCGCGAACGACTGTATCTGCTCGCTGTACCCACGGGTAACCGGTTCCCCCTCGTACACCCCACCGTAAACGGAGTAGAGTCCGAAGTGGATGAACATCGAGAACTTCTGGTCGACCCACCGCGGTGACGGTTTCGCGAAGGAGGCAAGCGCAACAACTACACCTAACGAAAACAATAAAGAACGACGCTTCATAACTTCATAACGTGATATTTACTTATACTTAACCCACTTCATCATCTCTTTGAAAGTGGGTTTTTTCCCGTACATCAGGATGCCCACCCGGTAGATCTTTGCCGCGAGGATAGCGGTGAGGATGAACGTGCCGTACAGCAACACGATCGACAACAATTTTTCCCACAATGGAATACCGAAAGGTATGCGTACCATCATCACGATGGGGGCGGTAAACGGGAAGAGGGAGCACCAGAACGCCAACGGACCGTCGGGATTGCTCACGCTGTAAAAGCCAGCAAAGAAGGCGAACAGGATGATAAGGGTTACCGGCGTCATGAACTGCGTGGTGTCCTCCTCGCTATCTACCGCCGAGGCGAACATCGCGAAAATGGCCGCGTACAACACGTAGCCACCGATAAAGAAGATGAGGAAGTAGACCCCGATTTCCAACCAGTTAACCCCCATCACCGCGCTCATGATTTCCTCCACGTAGGAACTACCCACATCAGCCGATAGGGCGGTAACCTGTTCAGGAGAGGCAAGGAACAGCGACACCCCGCTAAACAGCACTCCGCCCAGTATTGCCCAGACAAGCAGTTGGGTAACACCTACCAAGCCAATCCCCACGATCTTCCCGATTAGCAGGTTCACCGGCTTCACGGAGGAGACCATCACCTCTACCACGCGGCTCTTCTTCTCCTCCAACACCGCCTGCATCACCATATTGCCATATAACAGTATAAACATGTAGATAAGGAGGGTAAACACCATCCCGATGATGGTCGCCATCTCGGTAGACGATTCCGACACGCTGCCATCGCCTCCCATCCGCAACGTGCGAAGGGAGACCGGACCTTTCTCCTCCACGATGGTACGCACCTGCGCGATGGTTTCTCCATCCACGTTGCTCGACGAGGAGAGCTCATCCAGCCGCTGGCTGGTCACCTTCTCGTTGAGGATACGGGTAATCAGCGACTGCAAATCTTGCGGGGGCTGCTTCTCGGAGGTCAGCGAGGCCGACCGCGGTTCCTTATTGAGGTCGCCCGTGATCTGCAGGATCGCGAATAGCTCCCCGCCTAGCTGCTGTTCCGCCTCCTGCTCCTCCTGTTCACCCACCACCTCGAAGGTGTACTGCTCGGTCGACTCCAGCAAAGGTGCGTAGATACCGGTATGGTCGATGACCGCTACCCGCTTCACGCTACCATCGTTCAGCGTGGAGAGCCACAAGGGGACAAAAGCCAACGCTACCATCAACAAGGGCATCAGCAAGGTGAGGATAATAAACGATCTCTTCCGTACCCTCGTGATGTACTCTCTCTGGATAACTAATCCTAATACGCTCATATTCAGATTAATTTGTTACGGTTTGAATAAAAACGTCATTCATGGTGGGCAGCTCCTCCTCGTAACTCACCACCTCGAAGTGGTCAAAAATCAACTTGGCCAGTTCGGCGTTGCTCGTCTCGCCCACCTTCCGGATGCGAACGTCTAAAAACTCGTGGTAGGGCTCCATCGATATCACTTGAAACGAGGGGTGTTCCAAATCGAACCGGTGCCCAAACAATCGGAACCGGAAGGTGTGGGTGCGATGCTCCTTCCGTATATCGAACACGCTCCCCTGAAGCACCACTTTCGACTTATGGATCAACGCGATATTATCGCACAGCTCCTCCACCGACTCCATGTCGTGGGTGGAGAGGATGATGGTTTTTCCCTCCTCCTTGAGGCGCAGCATCTCATTCTTCACGATGGCGGCGTTCACGGGGTCGAACCCGCTGAACGGCTCGTCGAAGATCAGCAAGTCGGGATCGTGAATCACCGTGGAGATAAACTGCACCTTCTGTTGCATCCCCTTCGACAGCTCTTCCACCTTCCG
Source organism: Bacteroidales bacterium (assembly GCA_012838585.1). Lineage (GTDB taxonomy): Bacteria > Bacteroidota > Bacteroidia > Bacteroidales > Dysgonomonadaceae > Proteiniphilum. Next base: position 1,948 of record DUPB01000022.1, on the reverse strand, counting down.
TTCGTACCAATCCATGATATCGAACCGTTTAAACCAGATCATCAACGCACGGTGGGCCTCCTTTTTGGTGAGTCCCCTGAGCTGCGCCAGATACATCGCTTGCTCCCCCACCTTCATCTTCCTGTAGAGCCCGCGTTCCTCCGGGAGGTAACCGATGCGGTAGACATCCTCAGCCTTGGAGGGTTGCCCATTGATATACACTTCACCACTATCGGGTGCGGTGATACGGGTGATAATGCGAATCAAGGTGGTCTTGCCCGCACCGTTGGGGCCCAACAGCCCGTAGATGGAGCCTTTTGGCACCCGGATACTCACCTTGTCAAGCGCAAGGTGGTTGGCGTACTGCTTTACCACCTCGTTGGTTTCTAAATACATCTTTTAGTCTATTTATGTTATTGAGCTTTCACATGTGACTGTTTTATTCAAAACCGCAGTACGATCCGTTCCCCCAGCTCTTTGGCAAGAACCTTCCTCACCTCTTGAAGCTGTTTCAGTTGACCTATCAACTCAAGGTGACGCTCCGGGTTACTCCGCTTCATTTCCTCGCGCACCTCCTTGATTTTCTGGAGGATGTAGGCATTTTTTAGTTCTGTGGTCGCTCTTGGCACAAGGTGATTCAACTGGTTCTCCTCAAGGAGTCTCGAATCCTTATCGCCCTCCTCTTCGCCCAAGATTTTCGCGTGAATCTTGCTCAGTTCATAGCGATCGCTCATTAGCTCGGAAGAGAGCTTGCTAACTTCCGGATCGGGGTGGCAAAGGAAGTAGTGCCCCGCGTTGAAACCCGCGTCGGTCATATGGTCGCACGCCTCCTCAAATATTTGTCGGTAGAGTGAATTGGTAAACCCTATACGGTCCCTTTCCAGATCGAACTGCACGAACTCGGTCACTCCCGGACCTACCTCCACCAGCACGTTCTCATGAAACACCTGGTTCCCCTCTCCCCATTTGCGTTCCTCGAACCTCTTGTAGAGAGGGGCGTTCCCGTAACGCACCACGTAGCGCAAGATGGCCCGTTCGAAGCGGTCGTAAGGATTTTTAGAGGTAGATACCAATCGCCGCAACGTGGGGGCAGTTCCAACGGGGCCTGCCCCCATTTCCCCATGCGCTTCATCCCGGCTCCCTCGTACCGATCCCATCCGTTCCGCCTCTTGACCTCGCCGTGCCTCTTCCTGCTCTTTTCGTGCCTCCTCCCTACTCCTCTCTTCGCGTTTCCGTTCGTAATTCCTTTTTCGGACACGGTTGACTTCGGCAATCAACACCCGCTCATCCATGTTCAGCAGCAGTCCGCTCTCCTGGATATAAACAGACCGCTTTATCTGATTGGGTATTAAAGCGATGCTCTCTACCACGTTCGAGATCAATCCCGCCCGCTTAATCGGATCGTTACCCACCTGCTGGAGCAGCAACTCGGTTTTAAACCGTATGAAATCCGATTCGTTCTCCCCGATATACCGGTGAAAGCTTTCCGCGTTCTGCTTCTTGGCGAACGAGTCGGGGTCCTCCCCCTCGGGGAGCAGCACCACCTTCACGTTCATCCCATCTTCCAGCAGGAGGTCGATTCCCCTCAGCGCGGCGTTGATACCGGCCGCATCACCATCATACAAAACGGTGATATTCTCCGAGAAGCGATGAATCATCCGGATCTGCCCCCGCGTAAGCGCGGTACCCGACGAGGCCACCACGTTCTCAATCCCGGCCTGGTGCATCGAGAGGACATCGGTATATCCCTCCACCAGGAAGCACTTATCCTGTTTCACGATCGCGCTTTTGGCGAAGTAGATGCCGTAAAGCTCGCTGCTCTTCGAGTAGATATCGCTTTCGGGGGAGTTGACGTACTTACCCGTGTTCTCCACCTTTTTCAGGATACGCCCCCCGAATGCCACCACCTTCCCCGAGAGGGTATGCACCGGGAAAAGCACCCGACCCCGGAAACGGTCTATAAGCGGGC
>DUPB01000203.1 GCA_012838585.1 Bacteroidales bacterium | reverse complement strand
GCCACGACGGGCCAAAGTGTTGCTCCGGAAAACTATGTCGCGACGAACGAATAGCTACTGGATAAGTTATTCCCCCGTTTCCGGTACCATGATCACCGTCTTCACGTTGCCCTGATCTAACAGTTTCGCGGTGAAGGCCTGGATATCTTGTGGCGTGATGGCGTTGACCGTTTCGAGGTAGTTGCTATGGTTATCCTCACCGTAAAAATACTTGGTACTCAGGATGCTTAACCAATAGCTGTTCTCCTTCAGGTTCTCGTCGTAACTCTTGTTGAGGTACTCCTTCACCTTGGTGAAGTCGCTTTCCCGTGGCCCGTTTGCTGCCACCTCTTTCAGCTCGTTGAGGATGATCCCGTTGAGGTGCTCCATCCTTTCGGTGTCGGGGTCGGTATCGAACATGATCTGTAACATGGTTTGCCCTTCCGGGTAGCGGGCAATGGAGCCACCGGTACCCACACCGTAGGTGCCTCCCTCCTCTTCCCTCACCTTCTCGGTGTAGACGATATCCAGTATCTGATCCAGCATGCTCATAAGTAGCTGGTTCCTTTGGGTACGCTCCATGTTGCCACAGACCACGTTGAAGACCGACGATTTCGGGTTCTGCATGGTGCGGGCGAAGAGGTGTTTTTCGTTGCCCTCGCGCAAGTCGAGGGGTACCTTCACGAACTCTTTCTTGTCCGCACTGCCCGGCAGCGAGGCCAGGTACTGTTCGATGACCGGTTGAACCGCCTCCTCTTCGATGTTACCCGCGAAGGTGAAGATGAAGCTGCCCGGATTGTTGAACAGCTCTTGGTACATCTCCATGGCGCGGTCGTAATCGATCCTCTTCAAATCCTCCGTTTTCACCCGGGTAGCCAGCGGGTTATCGCCGTAAATCGCGTAGTTGACAGAATCGCTGAACGCCACCATCGGTTCGGCGTCTTGGTTCTTGAGCTGCGTCTCCATCCGTTGGATGAACGACTGGAAGGCATCCTGATCTTTCCTGGGTGCGGTGAAGTAGAGGTACACCAGCTGGAGCATTGTTTCGAAGTCCTTGATAGAGGATGAGCCGCTGAAGCCCTGCGTAATCAGGCTTACCGAGGGACGGGCCGATGCCGTCTTCCCGGCCAACACCTTGGGCAGGTCGGTGCTGCTGAAGTTGCCCACACCGCCCAGCGTGATCAGGGAACCCATCAACCGGCTATTGATCGGGTTTTCTTGGGCAAACAGTGAGTACCCGCCGCTGCTCGTTGCCGACATCAGGATCTGGTCGTCCTTGAAGTCGGTTTTCTTCAGGATTACCTGCATACCGTTCTCCAAGGTCCACACGGAGGCATCCATCGCCTCATCCCGCTCCTTCTTCACCACTTTACCGGGGGTGGGGGGATCCGCCACCAGTGGTTCGTCGATCGCCTCACCGGCGTAGGGCTCGATCGTTTCTGCCCGTGTCGCGGCAAGGACTCCCAACAGCGCCTCCTCGCTTGGATAGGTCAGTTCCTCTTTCTCGGGACCGGTTACCGCGATCACGATGTTTTGTTCACCGATGAGCTGTGCAACGGTTTGGTTGATTATCTCCACCGGTATGTTGGGTGCTATCGCCTGTATGAACTGGTACTCGAAATCGATGCCCGGGAATGGCTCACCATCAGTGAAAGCCCTGACGTACTCTTGCGTGTAGGCGGAGTTGCGCTGCTTATCGCGGTTGTTGTACGCGTCCTCGTAGCTCTTGATGATGTTGGTGCGGGCCACCTCGTACTCTGCCGCGGTAAAGCCGTGTCGCTTCACCCGCTCCGTCTCGCGTACCATGGCCGCCAGCGCTTGCTCGATCTTGTCTTCGGCGCTGCTGGCCACAACCGTCCACGCGTCCTTGGTTTGCGCCACGAAATAATCACCGTCGTACGCGTAGGCGGAGGTGAACGGTGCGTCGGGCTTTTGGATGATTTCCGAGAAACGAAGGTTCATCATGGAGGATGCCGCGTTGAGCAGGTAGCTGGTGATGTAGCCCAACTGCGTGTTCTTCATCTCGTCGGGTATGGGGTCGTGCTTGTAGAACAAGAGCAACTGGGTACCCCGGGCCTCCTTGTCGGTGGCGAGGGCCACGATGGGCTCCTCGTTGTCGGGTACCGGGTAGTAGACCCGCTCTGCACGTTCCTCGTCGAGGGGGATGGCCGAGAAGAGCTCTACCACTTTTTGTTCCATCGCGTCGGCGTCAAAATCACCGACGATGATGATGCCCTGCAGGTCGGGGCGATACCACTTGTGGTAGTAGGCCCGTATCTCTTCCGGCTTGAAGTTGTTGATCACGTCGATGCTCCCGATGGGCATGCGGTTGGCGTACTTGCTACCGGGATACATCTTGGGGAGCAGTTGATCCCAGAGGCGCTGCTGCGCCCCCCCGCGGGTGCGCCACTCTTCCCGTATCACGCCCCGCTCGTTCTCCAGCTCCTCCTCTTCGAGCGCGATGGCACACGACCAGTCGTGCAGTACGAGGAGGGCCGAATCCATCAAGTTCTGGTTGGTGG
>DUPB01000202.1 GCA_012838585.1 Bacteroidales bacterium | reverse complement strand
TAACTTTAGTGAATGATTATTTTAAACATCAAAGGTTCCATACACCGAAATGTAAAAGAATAAAATAATCGTATGAAAATTCTAGTATTAAACTGCGGAAGCTCCTCCATCAAGTACAAGCTTTTCATGATGGAGAAAAAGGAGGTGATCGCGCAAGGAATCATCGAAAAGATAGGGATGAAGGGGTCGTTCCTCAAAGTCACGTTGCCCAATGGCGAAAAAGTGATGCTTGAGGGAGAGATACTGGAGCATCGTGCCGGTATTGAATACATCCTGGGCGTACTGCTGAGTGAAAAATATGGCTGTATCAAATCGCTAGACGAGATTGACGCCGTAGGACACCGGGTGGTACACGGGGGAGAACGTTTTAACACGAGTGTACTCATCACCGAAGAGGTAATTGACATGCTTAACGAGTGCATTGAGTTGGCACCGCTGCATAATCCACCGAACCTGAAGGGGATTTACGCGATTCAGGAGCTGCTACCCGACACCCCGCAGGTGAGCGTATTCGATACTGCTTTTCACCAAACGATGCCCGACTACGCGTACATGTACGGGATACCCTACTCGCTGTACGAGAAATATGGCATCCGACGCTACGGGTTCCACGGTACCAGCCACCGCTACGTCTCCAAGCGGGCGTGCGAGTTTTTAAACGTCCCGTACGAAGAGCAACGCATCATCACGGCACATATCGGGAACGGGGGATCATTGGCCGCCATCAAGAACGGGAAATCGATCGACACCAGCATGGGCATGACCCCGGTAGAGGGACTGATCATGGGAACCCGATCGGGCGACGTGGACCCGGGGGTCATCTCCTACATCATGGACAAGGAGCGCATGAGCGCCCAAGGCATCTCCACCCTGGTGAACAAGTTCTCAGGGGTTCTCGGCATGTCAGGCGTATCCTCGGATATGCGCGAGATTGAAGCGGCCATCAAAGAGGGGAACAAGCGGGCCAAGCTCGCCTTGGACGCGTACAACTACCGGATTAAGAAGTATGTAGGTTCCTACGCCGCCGCTATGGGCGGGGTAGATATCCTCGTCTTCACGGGAGGTGTAGGAGAAAACCAGGCTGAAACCCGTTCAGACGTATGCAAGGATATGGCGTTCATGGGAATTGAACTGGACGAGGAGCTCAACGCGTCGGTACGCGCCACGGAGGTGTTGATCAGCAAACCGGAATCGAAAGTGAAGGTGGTGATCATCCCTACCGACGAGGAGCTGACCATCGCGAAAGACACGGTAGAGATATTAGGCTTGCAATAACGGTTTTGCACATTCACGTGACAAAAAAACCTCGGGAAAAAATCCCCGAGGTTTTTTTAATCTATCCTGTTGGTTGCTATTCCGAAACTACTTCGAATGGCACCTCTACCGAGATCTCCTTGTGAAGCTTAACCAGCGCCGTGTAGTTTCCAACTTCCTTTACGGGATCCTTGATCACGATTATCTTACGGTCGATCTCAAACCCTTGCTCAGCCAGGGCATCGGCAATCTGAATGTTGGTAACCGAGCCAAAGATGGTTCCGGTGGAGCTGGTCTTAGCGCCAATCGTGAGCGATACACCCTCCATCTTATCGGCAATGGTCTGCGCGTCGGCCTTTATCTGCGCGATCTTGTGGGCACGCTGTCGCTGCTCCTCTGCCAACACCTTCTTGGCCGAATCTGTCGCGATAACGGCCTTCTTCTGTGGAATAAGGTAGTTGCGGGCATACCCTTTCTTCACGTTAACTACATCGTCTTTGTAGCCCAAGTTCAGAACGTCTTCTTTCAAAATTACTTCCATCTTCTTGTCCTCCTTTTATTTCATTAAATCGGTAACGTATGGAAGCAACGCGAGGTGACGCGCCCGCTTCACCGCTTGAGCGATACGACGTTGAAACTTCAAGGACGTACCGGTAATCCTTCTGGGTAAGATCTTGCCTTGCTCGTTCAAGAATTTCTTCAAGAACTCGGGGTCTTTATAATCGATGTACTTGATCCCGTTCTTCTTGAAACGGCAGTACTTTTTCTTCTTCACATCCACCGAAAGGGGAGTCAAATACCTTATTTCTGATTGCTTTGCCATCGTTTAATCCTCCTGTTCTTTAAGTTCAACTTCCTTTTCAACAGCTTCCGGAGCTTCAACTACAGGTTCCGGGGTTTCAGCCTTAGCTTCCTTTTTTTCGACCTTAGCTTCTGCTTTTTCTACACGGGGCTCTTCCTTTTTCGCCTTGACTTCGCTCTTTTCTGCTTTGCCCTCCGACCTTTCGGCCCTCTTAGGTTTTGGCGGCTCGTTCGTCGTCGCGGCGTCTTGCTTCTTGCTGCCCTTGTTCCGACGTTTCTCGGCGTACTCCAAGGCAAACTTGTCCTGCTTCACCGTCAAGAAGCGGATCACACGCTCGTCACGACGGAAATTCACTTCCAACTTCTCGATCACGTGCGGCTCGGCCTTGAACTCCAGGAACGCGTAGAACCCGGTTGTCTTTTTGTCAATGGGATAGGCCAGCTTGCGCAAGCCCCAATCCTCCTCGTTCACGATCTCCGCCCCTTCTTCAACGAGCAAAGTCTTGAACTTTTCAACCGCTTCCTTCATCTGATCATCAGACAAAACGGGAGTTAAAATGAAAACGGTTTCGTAATTATTCATACAAACTAAATTAATAAATTATGGATTGAATCGAAAAATATTTTTCGACCGGCAAAGGTACGACAATTTATCCAATTATCAAACGAACGGACCTAAAACCTTCCCAAAAATCACCGTGCAGTCCGAATCTTGTAGTCGCAAGCCACCTTCCCCTTCTCCATGTTGGCCAATTTGCTCCTCACCATCCTCTTTCGGAGCGGCGAGATTTTATCGATGAAGAGTATCCCATCCAGGTGGTCATATTCGTGCTGGATAACACGCGCCATGTAACCCGTGTACACCTCGTCGCGAGGTATCAGGTTCTCATCCAGGTAGCTGATTCGAATCTCCCCCTCCCGGGAGACCTTCTCGTGTATCCCGGGAACGCTGAGGCACCCCTCCTCCATCGCTTCGAGCTCCCCCTTGCGCTCGGTGATGCGCGCGTTGATGAACACCTTGGTGAAATCCTTGAACTCCGGGTACTCTTCGGTAGCAAGCGGTGAGAGGTCCATCACGAACACGCGTTCTTCCAACCCCACCTGGGGACCGGCGAGGCCTACCCCCTCGGCGTTGCGCATCGTCTCGAACATATTGTCAATCAACTCGTTCAAGCCGGGATAATTCGATGGGTCAATATCTTGGGCCACCTTGCGCAACACCGGGTGACCGTAAATGTATATCGGTAAAATCATCATTCAACTAACAATAAACGGTTTACATTCAGCGAAGAGCGAGCTAAGCTACAGCCCCTTTCGGCTCTCCATATACCCTTGTAGGATGATGGTGGCACTAATCTCATCCACCAGCTCCTTATCTTGTCGCCGCTTCTTTTTAAGCCCGCCATCTATCATCGCCTGGTGGGCCATTTTAGAGGTGAACCGCTCATCGTAATACTCCACCGGTATGTGGGGGTACAACTTCCTGAGGCGGTTAACAAACGGTTCTACACGCTTCATATTTTCCGATGGCTCGTTGGCCATCGTCTTGGGCAAGCCTACCACGATGCGTTCCACCTCCTCATCGCGAAGGTAATCTGCCAGGAAGTCGAGCAGCCTCGGGGTCTCCACGGTCGTCAACCCGTTCGCGATGATCTGCAGTGAATCGCTCACGGCTAACCCGGAACGTTTTTTCCCGTAATCTATCGAGAGGATCCTCGCCATTGACTCACACTTCAAACACCCGCTTGCGCAACTCGAAATCGGCCCCAAGGTACTTCTCCCGCACGATGGGATTGGCCGCCAACTCTTCGGCACTCCCCTGGAACAGCACCTTCCCCTCGAACAACAGGTAAGCGCGATCGGTGATGCTCAGCGTCTCATCCACGTTATGGTCGGTAATAAGGATGCCGATATTCCGGTACTTGAGCCGCGCCACGATCGATTGAATATCCTGCACGGCGATGGGGTCGATCCCCGCGAACGGCTCATCGAGCATGATGAACTTCGGGTCGATGGCCAGGCAGCGGGCAATCTCTGCCCGACGCCGCTCCCCGCCCGATAACCGGTCCCCTAGGTTTTTCCTTACCTTCTGTAGGCCAAACTCGTCGATCAGCATCTCCAGCTTCTCTTTCTGCTGCTTGGGCGACAGGTTGGTGAACTCGAGCACCGAGCGGATATTGTCTTCCACCGACATTTTGCGGAAGATCGAAGCCTCCTGTGCCAGGTAACCAACACCCTTCTGTGCCCTCTTGTACACCGGGTAACGGGTGATGTTCTCGTCACCGATAAAAATCTGCCCCTCGTTGGGCACGATCAACCCCACAGCCATGTAAAAGGTCGTAGTCTTACCCGCCCCGTTGGGCCCCAACAACCCCACGATCTCGCCTTGCTTGACGTTGATGGAGACGTGACTCACCACGGTGCGCTTACCATACCGTTTCACCAGGTTCTCCGTGCGTAACATCAACGGTTCGGGAACAACGGGCTCCTCAAGCTCAACAGCTGGCCATGTATCTAGTGTCTCTTGACTCATTCACTCGAAATTTTATGCAAAAGTACGCGATTTTCTTCTGAAATAGAACAGGATCGCCAATTTATATGGAATCCGGCATAGGATCCGGCGGTTTGCAATAATGACAGGACAGCACAACCTCCGCGCTCTTCATCACGCCCCCAACGGGTGGATTTAGTTTCGCGATCCGCACCTCCATCCTCAAGACATCAGGGTATTCCGCCCTCACCCGCTTCAATATCCGGCCGCCCACGTGCTCGATCAACTCGGAGGGAATAGCCATCTCGGCCTTGACCAACGCGTACAAATCGGCATAGTTAATCGTGTCGGCTAGCCTATCCGACTCAACGGCCGCCGTAACGTCTACCTCCAAGGTAAGGCTGACCACGAACTCGTTCCCAACCTGCTTCTCGTGTGGCATCACGCCGTGAAAGGCATGGAAACGCATCGTGTCCAGCACTATTTTCGTCGTCATTCCCCGTTCGTTCCCCTCGCTCATTTGTTTTCCCATTTTTTAGTCTCGCTTTGGTTTTTTATTGGCATCCCGTATTCATACTGTTTCGCATTCACACACGGCTCCTCTCGCTTGTGTGCATTCAAACCAGCAAACCAAGCAACGGCCGAACTTACAGGATATCAAAACCCATACTATCCGCTTACCGGAATTCCTGACCTCTCGCCTACAAACATCAAAAATAGGAACAATCCACCACAAAACAACGCGAATAACGAGCAAATATCAAATAGCATGATAATTTAATAAGGTATCACGTCTATAATTAAGTGAAAAATCGTTATATTTGTGCGTTCATAAAAAGTCGCCGTTGCAAACTAATTTTATAAACATATGGATAATACAACTGTTAAAACGGATGTTTTAATCATTGGTGGGGGACCCTCGGGGTTGTCCTTCGCCATACGATTGGCCGACCTGCTGAAAAAGAAGGGGATGGAGCAACGCATCTTGCTGATAGACAAGGGAAACTCCATTGGCAGCCATATCATCTCCGGGGCGCTGGTTCGGCCCGGTATCTTCAGCGAACTGCTACCCGACACCCCGCTTGAAGAGATACCCTTCGACTCGAAGGTATCGAGCAACAAGATGTACATGCTAAGCAAGAAGGGAAAGATTAAAATCCCCATCACCCCACCCTACATGGGCAACAAGGGTCACTACACCGCCTCGCTGGGAGAACTTTGCCGCTTCCTAGCCAGCAAAGCGGAGGAGAAGGGGGTAGAGATCTATCCTGGCTTCGCGATGAGCGACATCCTGTATGACGAAAAAGGCAAGGTTATCGGGGCCAAAACGATCGACACCGGGGTAGACCAGCAAGGGAACCGGATGGAAAACTTTCAAGAGGGTACCCGGGTGGAGGCCAAGCTAACCATCTTCGCGGAGGGATCCAGGGGCAGCCTAACCAAGAAGCTCATCCGGAAATTCAACCTGGATGAAGGCAGGAACCCGCAAATCTACTCGCTGGGCTGCAAAGAGGTGTGGAGCGTACCCGAGGGAACCATCGCCCCAGGCGAGGTGTACAACACCATGGGGTTCCCGGCATCCGACTTCGGCGCGTTCGGCGGTGGATTTATCTACGGGCTGAAAGAGAACAAGGTGGCATTGGGACTGGTCATCGGACTGGACTACGCTGACCCCACGTTCGACACCCACAACGCGTTCCAAATATGGAAGACACACCCGTTCGTATCCAGGTTCCTGAAGGGAGGTAAAATCTTGGAGTACGGTGCGAAGACACTACCTGAAGGGGGCTACTACGCCGTCCCGAAACTATTCACGGACAATGCGCTTATCGTGGGTGATAGCGCGGGACTGCTTGCCATGCCGGCATTGAAGGGAATTCACCTTGCCGTACATTCGGGCATGATTGCAGCGCAAGCCGCATTGGAGGCGCTGGAAAAGAACGACTTCTCGGAAAAAACGCTGCAAGCCTACGAAAAGCTGATAAAAGAGAGCAGCGTACACTCAGAGTTACACCGCAACCGCAACTTCCGTCAGGGTTTCGTCAAGGGAATGATCCCGGGCATGTTCCACTTTGGCACCCAGCTTATTAGCGGGGGAGCCGGCTTTTGTGGGCGACTGAAAACCCATTCCGATAGCGAAGCGACCAAAACAGTCGCTGAAGCGAAAAAGCCACTGTTCAAAGAGAAATACAAGGATCTGGAGTTCGACAAGGAGCTGACGTTCGATAAGGTCACGGATGTCTACTACACGGGTGTGGCACACGATGACCACCAGGTACCGCACCTGCAGGTGAACGATCCCGAAACGTTCAATGCCGTGAACATCAAGGAGTATGGCGCACCCTGCCAATACTACTGCTCGGCCGAAGTATACGAAGTGCATACCGACCGGGAAGGGAAGCAAGAGCTGAGGATTCATTTCGAGAACTGCCTCCACTGCAAAACGTGCGATATCAAGGAGCCCGCGGGAGGCATCACCTGGAATGTTCCCTACGGTGGCAACGGACCCGATTATAAATACATGTAACTAAAAATTGAACTATTTCGTTAAGCCAAACGAGCAGAGGACAAGTTTACTTGGACTATGTCGTGGCGAGAAATAGTCTAATATTAATGAACGAAATAGATGGCACTAACAATTATCAGTTTAATCAAACAGGTTCCACTCCCCAGCGAAATGCGCATGGGAGAGGATGGCTTGATGGACCGGACCAAAGCCAAGTCCATTATCAACGTCGATTGCCAGTTCGGGTTAGAAGCCGGGCTTCAGCTCAAGAAAAAATACCCCGACGCGCGCATGATCGCCTGCTCCATGGGACCCTACTCGTTCGAGACGGCGCTGAAAACCGCCCTGTCGATGGGGTATGACGAAGCGTACCTCCTATCGGACCGGAAGTTGGGCGGGAGCGACACCTACGCCACGGGATTGGCACTGTCGACCCTACTTATGCACCTGGGCTTCACCAAAGAGTCGAAAGAGCCCTTCATCATTTTTACCGGTCGACAGACGAGCGATGGCGACACGGCCCACGTGCCTTCGCAGGTGGCAGAGAACATGGGCCTTCCCCAAGCCACGTTCGTGGAACGGGTGGAGGCCGATGGGAAGGGGAACATCATCGCCAGACGTATCATCGAAGGTGGCTACCAAGAGCTGCAACTGCCGATGCCTTGCGTGGTCTCGCTGACCCCGACCGGTATTCCCCCCCGCAAGCCATCGCTGAGCGGGGCCATCAAAGCCCGCAATACCGACATCACGGTGCTTGGCGTGGCTGACATCAACCTAACTAGCCCGAAAATCGGGCTGGCTGGCTCGCCGACTATCGTGGCCAACGTGCAAAACATAACCAGCGACCGCCCCCCGGTGATGATGGCCGAAGGGAGCGGTGACAAAGAGCTGGTAGATAGCTTTATCGCTCAATTCGAAAAGGGTGGGAACACGCTGCAGAAGAAGGAAGAGAAAGAGAGAAAAACCAGGGAAACACCCGACTTCCCGGTGATCGACACCCGCGAAGAGAACCGTGGGATCCTCACCTGGGCAGAGGTGGTGAACGGCAAGATCTCACCCTCCTCGCTGGAGCTGTTGACCCCCTCGCTCAACCTGGCCGAACAGCTGGGCGATGATACGAAAGTAACCACCGTACTGATTGGCAAAGACGTGAAGCCCTTGGCGAAAACGCTTTTCGAGCACGGCAGCGACGAGGTGGTGGTGGTAGAAGACGACCGACTAGAAGAGTACCTGGTGTTACCTTTCTCAGATATTCTCACTCAAGTCATCCGGGAGCGGAAACCGGAAATCGCCATTTTCGCTGCGACAACGGCAGGTCGAGAACTGGCACCCCGTATAGGAATGAGAACGGGCAGCGGGGTCACGGCCGACTGCACCGGCCTGGAGATTGGCGAGTACGTGAACCGCAGGGAGAAAGAGATAATCCGCCCCATACTGCACTCGCGACGCCCAACGTATGGTGAGAGCAAGCTGGCAACCATCCTGGGCTTTATCTATCCCCAAATATCAACGGCACGCCCCGGCACCTTCTCGGTACCGAAGCGACAAGAGGGACGTAGCGGCACTCTCTTGACTTTCAAGCCTGAACTGAAAGAGGAGGACTTCATCGTGAAGATCCGCAAAACGGTACGGGGAGAAGGAGGACTGCAGAGCCTGCAAGACGCCGACGTGATCATCTCGGGGGGTCGCGGAGCCACTTCCGACAACCTACAACTGGTTAAAGAGCTGACCGCGGCACTCAAAGAGAAAGGGATTAAAGCGGAATGGGCCAGTAGCCGCGTGGTGGTCGATGAAGGCGTGGCCGAGTACGCCCGGCAGGTAGGCCAAACAGGCCGAACCGTGCGCCCCAAGGTGTACGTGGCCATCGGGATTAGCGGTGCCATACAACATATCTACGGAATCAAGGAGGCCGGCACGATCGTGGCCATCGACCACAACCCAAAGGCATCCATCTTCAGCCACGCCGATTTCGGTATGGTAGGGGAGTACGAGGATGTGGTACCCGAACTGATCGACCGGGTAAAGGGCGGTTTCACCTTCGGAGTAAAGCCGACTAAATAGTAAAGTGCTTACATTAGCTGCACCACGTGCAAGATCTTCTTTAAAACAGAACTGGCTAAATTGTAAAGCATCCTGAAGAACGCTCTTTTCGCGACCCCCTTCGGTGGGTGGCGAAGGGGGGGAAATTGTTCAAAAATAATCAAGTCATAATAATATACAACGTGAAAATGAAGAAGAAACCGATTCCCGAAAGGCTTGCCGCGATGAGGCAGTTCATGAAAGAAAAGCAGTTAGACGCGTTTATCGTCCCAAGTACCGATGCCCACCTAAGTGAATACCCCCCGAAATACTGGGAGTCCCGCAAATGGATCACCGGCTTCACCGGATCGGCCGGAACGGCCGTTGTAACTAACGAAAAGGCAGGCGTTTGGACCGACTCCCGTTACTTCCTGCAGGCGGCTGACGAGCTAGAGGGAACGGGATTCGACCTGTTCAAGATGGGACAACCCGGCACGCCAGAAATGACCGACTGGATCATCGAACAGGTAAGCCAAGGAGGTACGGTAGGTATCGATGGACTGGTATACGCCGCATCAGAGGGCAACGCGCTGAAGAGCCGCCTCGAAGCGGTAGGCATCAAGCTGAACACCTCGTTCGACCCGTTTGAAGTCATCCGGGAAGAACGGCCCGAGATTCCCAGGAACAAGGTCTTCACGTTACCGGTAGACGTAGCCGGCGAGAGCGTGACAAGCAAGATCGACCGCGTGAACGGGGAGCTGAAAAAGCTGAACGCCGATGGAGCCATCGTGGTGACCCTCGACACCATCGCCTGGCTCTTTAACCTGAGGGGGAACGACGTGGATTACAACCCGGTAGCGGTTGCCTACGCGTACGTCTCGGAGAAAGAGACGGTGCTGTTCATCGATCCAGAAAAGTTGACCGATGAGATCGCGGCTGCCTACAAGAAGCAGGGAATCAAAATTGCCCCCTACCAAGCCATCTTTGATTACGTGGTCAACCTGCCGGAAAGCAGCTCGGTCTGTGTAACGGGCAGTAAGATCAACTACAAGTTGCGGCACACCATCCCCGCAAGCTGCAGGGTCATTGACGTACCATCGCCACTCGATCTGATGAAGAGCGTGAAGAACGAAACTGAACTGAAAGGGTTCCGCAACGCGATGGTCAAGGATGGTGTAGCGCTCGTGAAATTTTACAGGTGGCTGGAAAAAGCGGTACCCGCCGGTGAGGTCACTGAGGTAACGGTCGCCGAAAAGCTCTACGAGTTCCGGTCACAGCAAGCGCTGTTCGTGGGCGAGAGTTTCGCCACCATCGCCGGGTATGGTCCCAACGGGGCAGTCATTCACTATCGCGCGTTTCCGGAAACCGCGCTTAAGGTGGAACCGAAAGGATTCCTGCTGATCGACTCCGGTGCGCAGTACAAAGATGGTACCACCGATATCACCCGGACGGTCGCGGTGGGTGAGCTCACCGAACAGATGAAAATCGACTACACGCTGGTACTCAAGGGACACATTGCATTGGCCACCGCCATCTACCCGCGAGGAACCCGCGGTGCGCAACTCGACGTCCTTGCCAGGAAAGCGCTATGGGAGCACGGGCTCACCTACTGGCACGGCACGGGGCACGGCATTGGCCACTTTCTAAACGTGCACGAGGGACCGCAAAACATCCGGCTGGAGGAGAACCCCACCCTACTGGAGCCAGGAATGGTCACATCTAACGAACCGGGCATCTATCGAGCCAATCAATATGGTATCCGCACCGAAAACTTAGTTGTAACCCAAAAAAGACTGAAAAGCGAGGAGTTCGGTACGTTCTACGATTTCGAAACCATCACCCTTTGTCCCATCGACACCCGGCCCATCGTCAAAGAATTGCTGACCGAAAAAGAGGTGCAGTGGCTGAACGGCTACCATGAGAAGGTATACAACGGGCTGAAAGGGTTCTTGAACGAGGAAGAGAAAGCCTGGCTAAGAGAAAAAACCAAAGCCATTTAAAGGGAAAAACGTATCACTTAACGGGACAAACGTAGATTAACGATGGCGCTGCTGAAATCGGTCCGCGGGTTTACCCCCGAGATAGGCGAAAACTGCTACCTGGCGGAGAATGCCACCATTATCGGCGACGTGGTCATGGGCCGCGATTGCAGCATTTGGTTCAACGCCGTGCTGCGGGGCGATGTCAACTCCATCCGGTTAGGTGACCGGGTGAACGTGCAGGACGGCGCGGTCATCCACACCCTGTACCAAAAATCGGTGACGGTAATCGGCAACGACGTCTCAATAGGTCACAACGCGATTATCCACGGTGCAGAAATACGAGATGGCGCCCTGATTGGCATGGGCGCCATCGTGCTAGACCACGCGGTTGTGGGTGAAGGGGCCATCATCGCCGCCGGGGCGGTGGTGCTGAGCGGCACCCAGGTGGAACCGGGGAGCATCTACGCCGGTGTCCCCGCCAAGTTCGTCAAGAAGGTCGACCCCGAACAGTCCAAGGAGATAAACCAGAAAATCGCGGGCAACTACCTCTTGTACTCCGGGTGGTTCAAAGAGGAGTAACTCCGGCTTAATTCTTCAACACGCCGGAAACGTACTCGTTTCCTTTGGAGTCGGTTAAAGTGGCCGGTTGTTCTGCCTTGTTATCCAAGGATGCTTGTTGAAGAGGCTTCAACTCGTACGTGTGTGTCGGGTTATACTGCATGGTCCACAAAAAGGGCACCAAGACAAACAACCCCCCGATAATGGCTCCCACATCGACACGCTCGTTCCTCGATAACAGGGTGTTAAACGTCTCGTACCCTTCTTTCTCTAAGCGCAAGGTCGTTACGCTTCCCACGATCTTGGTATCGGAATAGGTCAACGGGGTAACCCCCTTATACTCCTCATTCATGTACACCTTGGCCCCGCTCGGTTCCGACTGAATAAGCGTGGTGCTAGAACAGCTTGCAAATAACACTGAGAATGCCAACACGATAGCCGCACCTCTAATTAAAAATGACTGTTTTACCATTTTGAAAAAGTTTAAATTAAACTGCATGTACTATTTAACTTACAAAGGATTCACAAAAGTACGTGAAAAAAAATCTTCCCGCAAGAGAGCCAGACGAAAATCAAAAAAGATTTCTATTATCTATTAAATAATCGCTTAATGTTCAAAAAAGTGTGTCTAAGTAAGTAAAAAAACATTGTCTGAAAATTTTATTAGTTTTGTAGTTCAGCGAAAATAAAACCAGAAAATTGAAAGACTATGTTACTAACAAAGGAACAACTTTCTTCTGTAATGGCCAAACATTCAGAGCATGAAAATGGCCCTCACGATTTAATGGAGATCATGATCGAGTACCCGCTTAATGGAGATCATGATCGAGTACTCGCGCTCGGACGTTGAAAAGTGGTTGAATCGTTCCCTTGAAAGCTATTACCCGATCGTTTTCGTGAATGCCGTCCACGTCAAGGTCCACTGGAAGCGCTCCGTTGCCACGGAAGCCTTTCACGTCGTTTTAAGCTTCAAAGTTCCATACACCGAAACAAAATAAATAAAATAATCGTATGAATTCACACGTATTTTTTAGCAATGTTTTTTTAATTTTTATAGTTTTTCTTCTACCCTGCAATAATGGTAAACCCTCTAAAAATCAATATATTGCAGAAAATGAAAAAACTATTCAGTTAACTAACACTCAGGTTATAACAGATGTTCGCCAGGCAGATTGGGAATATTATTCCATGAAAAAAGGAAAATATGAAACTGGCTCAATGTATCAACAACGAGAAGTGACTGACACAATTGAATCAAAGAGTGACTATAAAAAAGTTATTGAAGAAAAATCTTGGATTCCTATTCACGTGGGGCGTCGATGGGATGTGATGGGTTATCCTGAATTGAATGATGCAGATACATGGCTTCGACTGAAATTCTTTGTCCCCAAGGAATTAAAAGATTATCAATTTGGTTTTTTTTGCACTGCAGTTGATGATGCCGCTCATTTTTTCCTGAATGGAAATTACGTTGATAAAAAAAAATACGTAATGGGCGCCAGAATTCATGAACCAGTTGATATCAATCTAACTCCTCACATACAATTCGGGGAAGAAAATTTATTGGTTATCCGTGTCAGTGATTTTGCACCTGCCCGTGGTGGTGGTATCTTGGGAAACGTTCTATTGTACAGAACACTTCCCTATACCCGTACTGAAAAAGGGGGAATCTCTATCACTGGTGATTTTAGTAATAAATATTCGGTTGTTTTACATCTGGGTGATGCCATAATGTCAAAAGGCGATAAAATTACTTTTTCAGCTAAAGAATTACAAGAAATTGAAGTGCCACCATATATTCTACGTGATGACGAACTAGTAATTGTTCTTCCTCATGATGAGATCAAACAATCAAAACCGGATTTTCTAGTAGATTTAAATAATGTCAGTTTAACTTCAAGCCAGGATATACTTTCGTTATCATGCGAAGTCTTCCCCAAGCAAGTTGGACTGTATGATCTGATGACCTTCCCACTGAGCCTTAAGGGGACTTATAACAATCCTTTTAATCCTAAAGATATAAATGTGCAGGCTGTATTCACCACTCCTTCAGGAGCAACAGAATTAATTTCAGCTTTTTTCCAACAGGATTTTGACGCTATCGCAATCGGTGATGAAGAAGAAATACTTCTTCCTAAAGCTGGTAATCCTTGGAAACTCTATTATCGCCCAAGAGAAACCGGTAAGTACAAGTTTCATTTTCTCGCGCAAGATAGAAATAAAATGATTCGTACGGAGGATCAAGAGTTCGAGGTTGTAAAATCTAATAATAAAGGTTTTTTAAGGGTTAGCAAAGATGATCCTCGTTTTTTTGAGTTTGATAATGGAGAATCATATTTCGGGATTGGGCCTAGTGGTTGGGCGAGAGATACAAATTACATTTTCGGGGGGAATCCCCGCTGGGTTTCAACCAGGTTGTTAGATGAATATTACAAGCGAAAATCAGAAGCGGGCTCAAATTATGATTATTTGCTGGCTGAATTCTTTGGTAGGCTTTATATTGAAGGCGGATATATAGACCAACACGTTGCTTGGAAATGTGAGCACAGAATAAGAACATTGGAAAAACTTGGAATATACTGGGTAACGTGTTATGATGATTTGTGTCGCTCCACGGTATATGGACTAAATACTCTTCCTTATTCCGAAGCGCAGGGCGGACCATGTAAAAGCATTGAAGAACTCTACTATAAAGAAAAATCTTTAGAGATGCAAAGAGAACATCTTCGTTACTTTGTAAGCAGGGTGAGTGATAGTCCGGCAATCCTAGTCTGGGCGATCGGTGATGAAGGACAAAGCGGAAATGCTTTTTCAAGGCCAATGGTCAAAGCTTGGATAAAGGGACTACATGAGTACACGAGAACCATCGACGTGTACAAGCACCCTCATGCTATCGGGGAAGGGCCACTCTCGCCGGTGAATGGAGGTGAAACAATAATAATTCCTGACTGGTATTTCAATCCTGGATTGACAGATGACGGTGTGGAACTAGTCATGGAAATAATGAAAAAATATGACAAATTTAATGTTCCACTTATAAACCCGGAGGGAGGAATGGTCCAATGGACTAAACCCGAAGATGAATATGGGCCAAAGCGTGCAGGGTATTATCTTAGTGGAGAAAGATGGAAGTTCCCTGAAGCGATTTCATTTCATAATAACCTGTGGATAAGCCTTTTCATGAAAAACGCGGTGGGTGGAACTGAATGGCTTGGGCATTTTATTGTTCAAAAAAATCAGTTATATCATGCTACGGCAATGCGGAATTTCCTGCAGGGAGAATCATTAACAAAACCTAAATGGGAAATTATAACTCCAAATGTTTCACACCCGGATTTACGAGGTTTTTGTCTCCAATCTGAAGGACAGAGCTGGGCATGGGTACAAAATAAAGATTATACATGGGTAAAGGCAGGCCATTATGGTAAAACACCCCCCGTAATTTCTAAAGCAACTATTGAAATACCGGTGAAAATCAATGGTAATTATAGAATTGAACTATGGGATACTCATAAAGGAACTATCGCTTCGACATTCAGTGCATCCTCTAAAAATGGCATGGTATCCTGTGATTTGCCTCCTGTTGAAAAGGATATTGCAATAAAGGCAAAGCTGGTAAAGTAAAATAAAATTAATAGTCGCTTTGAATCGGTCATAGATGAAAAAACTTGGTGGTATCCACAAAAGTAGGTTAAAAAAACAGTCTCGCAAAAGAGCCAGACGAAAATCAAAAAAATATTCCCGTTAAGCACGCGTTTCAAGAGGAGATCAACCCCGAGCCTGGTTAGCATTAATTAACACTAATCGTGCAGCATTTTTGTATAAGTCGCGTCTTATCAGTATGTGTGCCATTCCAGGATAAATGACATGCTGAAAAAAAGTGGCATTGGCTAGAAAAAGCACTATAGGTTTAATTCGAAACGACAATATGATAGTTTTAAATAGTTAAACATTACGGTATGAGACATTGGCTTTTACTTCTACTCTTCCTGTCGGCCTCTATCCTCTCCCTGGAGGCGCAACACCCCACCGCCATCCGCGTGACAGCCGAGTACGGTTTCATGAACCTCTCGGGCAAGCTAAACGAACAGTGGGATTTTCGACACCCGCCACAGGGTTACTATCACCACAACTTCAATGGGAACGAATACGCCACCGGCGAAGGCAGGATTCACTACACGGGATTGAAAGCAGAACTGCCCGTATTGAAAAACCGCGTTACCCTGGCCTCGGGACTACGGTACACGAACGTGAACCAACAGGTTCTGCCCTTTAGTAACACGTCGCACCTCTACCTCTATTATCCCGCCGGCCGGGGAATAGATATTTACCGGTTGGACAAGATGAACGAATCAATCGGTTACCTGAGCATCCCCCTGGAGGCGGATATTATCCTGCTGGGTTACTACAGCAACTGGCAGGTGTACCTGAAAGGAGGCATCCAGGCCGGGGTAAAAATACACGAGAAGAGCCAGCTTCACTTCACCTCCCCCAGCATGCAAACGCACGAAGGTGAGGTGTTGGCCGGTTACGATAAAACACCCAGCACGTTCTTCTCGAACTTCTACGGTAGCCTGGGGCTTCGCCTGACCCTCAACAACGGGGTGCGCTTAGCTGCTGAAATGGTTTTGCCCTACCTGTTCCTGTCGAAACCCAACTGGTCGTTCCTATCCCCGGACACTTTGCCAGGGGTACAATTCTCGGTTGCCATGCCCCTCGACTCATCACCATTCAAGTAACTTCCTAAACAATCACCGCGATGAAACGAATCCATACGTTCCTACTGGCCATAGTGATATTGGTCGCTGCCACAGCCTGCGACACGCAGTTCGACTACCACCTCTCCCGCTCGATCTTCGTCCCGGACGAAGACAACCCAGGACTTCCGATCTACTCGGAAAAAGGGTATAACAGTTTCGGGGTATACTGGAGCTTGAAGCCGTTCACCTCGCAATCCAACGAAGAACCGTCACAAGTAGTAGTGCGAGGTGACTCCTGCCACATTCATTTTCACGGGAAGGCAGACTATGCCCCGTATACCTTGACATTCTCGATACACGACTTTAAACCAGGCTCATACAGCGAACTACTAACTTTAAATGGTAAAAAGTACGACCTGAAGAAGGAGCAATGCGTGGTCACTCTGACATCAGGCACCGATACCCTGGATGTAAAAGTCCAGGAAGGCGAGTTCTACATCCAACGTGCCCAGAACCTCTACGTTGATAACGTGTTGACGCGGGTAGTGCTTTCCGGCACCTTCTCGTTTAAAGCAATGCTGAATAATGCACCGACCTCCTTCCTGAACGGGCGGTTTGATATGGGGTACGGCGATGAGAACTTCTTTCTCTTGCAAGGGCGATAGATAGAGCGTTTTGCCGACAGCTCATCAACTGTTAAAGGAGCGGTAAGGTGAGTCGTAGTGCTTTGTGAATTTACAATATTCGCGGAACAACCGCATTGAGGAAATGGAATAGGTTGCAAATCTCTACATCTTTTTCAAAAGGATAAGGGGATGATACGGGTGCAACGATGTAGGTTTTATCGGGCTTAACAATTTCGAGTGCCCTCCAAAAACCTTTGGTAACCTGTGGTGCCGACGAGGCTTTACACTCTACGGCAATAGTTTTTCCGCCCTGCTCAATAATTAAATCCAGTTCATCACCGGTTGCGCTTCGATAGAAAGAAAATTCGTGCATATCATAAATCCTATTTATGTTTTGCACAAAAACAGCCAAAAGTTTTCAATTCATACGATTAAAACGCTCACTTATCGCAATAATTCAAAGGTATCGTATGGAACACGGACTCACCGCTCACCTGCTCATAGGTTAACGCTTCAAGGAATTCACCTCTTTACCTCTCGTGTGCCGTACCGCGTCGGTTGGCAGGCACCATCTTGTAGAGCTGGTCGTTGGGGCGGATCTTCTCCCCGGTCTTGATGGAGAAATGGTCGCCCTTTACCGCTTTGGGAACTGCTTCCCTCTCCACTCGGATATCGTGAGCCGTAACGAACACCGCACCGGTAGTGGGGCCGGTGATTAACAACTCATCACCCTCCTTTACCGGTTGGGCCTCCACTAAGAACTCGGTCACACCCAGGTTGCCGAAGTGCTTGATCGCTTTCCCCACGTAGATCTTCCGCTTGGTCGCCCCGGAACCGTAGCGGTGCGTCCATTCACCCAACCGCTGCCCCAGGTAGTAGCCATCCCAAAAGCCCCGGTTAAAGACGGTCGACAACCGCTCATTCCAGTCGGCTATCTTCTCCTCAACGTACGTACCATTGCAGTAGGCCTCCACCGCCTCCTTATAGCAGGAGGTGACCACCCGAACGTACTCGGGACCCCGTGCGCGCCCCTCAATCTTGAATACCCGTACACCCGCGTCCATCATCTTGTTCAAGAAATGAATGGTTTTCAAATCCTTGGGCGACATGATGTACTCGTTATCGATCTCCAGCTCGATATCGCTGCTCGTGTCTTTCACGAGGTAGCCTCTCCGGCAGATCTGGTTGCAGGCTCCCCGGTTGGCCGAAAGGTTCATCTCGTGCAAGCTGAGGTAGCACTTCCCCGACACGGCCATGCAGAGCGCACCGTGCGCGAACATCTCGATGCGGATCAATTCACCGGAAGGCCCCTTGATCTGCCGCTCCACGATCGCCTTATAGATGGCGGCTACCTGCTCCAGGTTCAACTCGCGAGCCAGCACCACCACGTCAGCGTACCGCGCGTAAAACTTGAGCGACTCGATATTGGTGATGTTGAGTTGCGTGGATAGGTGCACCTCCACCCCGATGCTTCGGGCGTAGAGCAACACCGCCACATCGGCCGCGATAATGGCCGTGAGATCAGCCTCCCTAGCCGCGTCCACGATCTTTCGCATCAGCTCCATATCCCGGTCGTAAATGATGGTGTTGACCGTGAGGTAGCTCTTTATCCCGTTATCCCGGCATATCTTGGCGATGGCATGCAGGTCGTCCACCGTGAAGTTGTTGGACGACTTGGCACGCATGTTCAGCCCCTCGATACCGAAGTAGATGGAGTCCGCCCCCCCTTGGATGGCCGCCCAAAGCGACTCGTACGAACCGGCGGGCGCCATGATCTCGTAATCGTGAATATGTTTCATCCTGTTCATACCTAAAATGCAAAAATACAACTTTTACGCGATTAGCGGGGAAGCAGGTTTACCCCTTTTTTTCTTCACGGCGATTGTTCGCAAGCTTCGCGGCAATTTTTCGCGGAGAAACCATGTTAAGCCCTTCACTCTTCGTGCCAATTTTTCGCGGAGAAACCATGTTAAGTTCTCCCTCTTCGCACCAATTTTTGGCGTGGAAAAACCTCCTTTTCTCATTGCCAAACCATACGTGCTGACAAAAAAAATGTTGTATCTTTGTAAAAACATACAACAAAAGCAAAACTGTTATGGATATGAAAAAAATTCTACTCATTACCCTTATCGCTATTTTCTCATCCGGGTTAATGAAAGCACAGCTTCAGGAAAACCGGTATTCGGAAATCACCAATCCAAAGCTGGTGGATATCAATAAAGAGCCCGCGAGAGCCAGCTTTTTTTCGTTCTCAAGCGCCCAAGAAGCGATAGACGCTTCAAACAGCTCCAAGGGAAGTGATTTCTTGTTGCTCAACGGGACGTGGAAGTTCAATTACGTGGAGAATTTCGAGGAGAGACCCAAGGAGGGTTTTTACGCGTTGGATTTCGATGACACCGGTTGGAGCGACATACAGGTACCGGGAAACTGGGAAGTCCAGGGCTTTGGATATCCCATTTACGTGAACGCTACCTACGAGTTCACCTCTCCGGGCTTTCCCCCGTTTTGGGACAGACCGATGCCCCCGCTCGTGCCACGTGAATTTAATCCAACGGGAACCTATCGGAAAGAATTTGAACTACCATCCGATTGGCAAGGCAAAGAGATTATCCTCTCGTTCGATGGTGTGAAAGGGGCTTCCTACTTTTACCTGAACGGGGAGTTTCTTGGGATGAGCAAAGACAGTAAACTGCCGGTTCGCTTCAACATAACCGACAGAGCAAAACCCGGTATGAATGTGATCGCGATGCAAACCCATCGCTGGAGCGAAGCTTCTTACCTGGAGTGTCAGGACTTTTGGCGAATAAGCGGCATAGAACGTGATGTATACCTCTACGCTCGACCCAAACTGCATATTGCTGATTTCTTTGCCCTCCCCTCATTAGATGCATCATACACCCACGGCGAATTTTCACTCACCGTTGATTTGAAAAGCGTGGAAGGCAATCCTCAGGACGCATCAATAACTTACACGATAGTAGACCGTGACAACAACACCATTGCAACCGAGAACAAAGCTACCCGTATCGGTGATACAGGCAGCGTGAATTTCTCAAAGTCGATTCCGAATGTACAAAAATGGTCGGCGGAAGAGCCCAACCTTTACTCGTTGGTTATTGAGCTGAAAGATGGAAACGGGAATGTAACGGAAGCCACCGCGATAAAAATAGGATTCCGAACCGCGGAAGTAAAGAATAAGCAGTTTTTGGTCAACGGCAAACCGGTACTCGTGAAAGGGGTAAATATTCACGAAACATGCGAACATACAGGTCATTACGTAACGGAGGAGCTGATGCGAAAAGATTTTGAACTGTTCAGGAAATACAACGTGAACACCGCGCGCACCGCTCACTACCCGCAACCCGAACTGTTTTACAAACTTGCCGATGAGTACGGCATCTACGTGATTGATGAAGCCAACATCGAAAGCCACGGCATGGGGTATAACAGAAGAAAGGGAGGCACCCTCGCCAACAATCCCCTCTTTTTAGAAAGTCACCTGAACCGGACACAGGGAGTGGTTGAACGCGATAAAAACCACCCGTGCGTTGTCACCTGGTCTCTTGGAAACGAAGCCGGTAACGGGTACAATTTCTACGAAACCTACCTGTGGATTAAAAACAGGGACGCGTCGCGCCCGGTACAATACGAACAGTCGGCCTACGAATGGAATACAGACATCATTTGTCCCATGTACTTCACGCCCGCCCAGTTAAAAGAACATGCGCAAGCTCCCGATTTAGACCGCCCCATTATCCAGTGCGAATATGCCCACGCGATGGGAAACAGCCTCGGGAACTTCATCGAATATTGGGATCTGATTCGCAAACACCCTCAGCTTCAAGGCGGTTGCATTTGGGACTGGGTAGATCAGGGATTCGCGGAAACCGATGAAGAGGGGAACAGGTTTTGGGCTTTTGGTGCCGATTACGGACCGAAGGGTACCCCCTCTTCGGGGAGCTTTAATTGCAACGGCATGGTTCGTCCGGACAGGTCTCCGAAAGACCAAATGGAGGAGATGCGTAAGGTGTACCAGAACATCTGGTTTAAGAACCTCGACCCTCAAACCGGAAAGGTGGAGCTGTTCAACGAAAACTTTTTCATCGACCTAAGCCAATACGACTTCGAGTACGACATCAAATCTAACGGTAAAGTACTGAATTCCGGCAAGCTCTCTATCAAGGCGGGGTCGCAAGAAACCGTCACGGTCACTATTCCCAACCTGGCGAAACATGTTCAGAACGGTGTCCAAACGACCGTCAACTTCTACGCGAAGCAAAAGGAGGAAACACGGCTTATCCC
>DUPB01000201.1 GCA_012838585.1 Bacteroidales bacterium | reverse complement strand
AGCGTTAAAATGCCCACGATGGTGACGAAAATGTTGATCCCACCGAATATGTTCATCGTTTCGATGTAGTCGGCTTGTGAGTTGCTCACCCAGAGTGCTTGCTTATCTTCGGGGTTAAATTTAAGCCTGCGCCCCATCTGGCTTCGCAATGCCTCGTTGAAACGGTCGTTCTCGGCTTTCGTTTCGAGCCCTTCCACCGTGAAGGTGAGCTGATAGAATTTCTTATCGGGATTAAACATGGCTTGCGAGGTAGAGAAGGGTATATAGGCCACCGGTCCTCCCCACTGCTCTTTTTTAGAGTTCACGCCGATGACTTTGAACATGAGTTCCCCCACCTTAACATATTCGCCCAGTGGCGACTCACCCTTGAAAAGCACCTCCACCATTTTTTTGTCCAACACGATCACTTTACTTTTCTGCTTGAAGTCGAGCTGATTGATAAACCGTCCGGCATCGGGTTCAAAAATCAGTTTCTCTATTTTGGCATAGCTCGGCATTACGCCGCGTACTTGATACGAACCATACTCCGTACCGTGGGAGATGGTACGCGTTTTATCGGAACGGGCGGTAACTTGACGGCTTTCCTTGATATCATCCTTTACCATCGACAGCTCTTTTTCGGAGAACTGGATGTTTCGTCCCGATTTCAATCCTTGATGCGGCATGGATGTTGTTCCCGCCCACAGGTTGACGCGGTTTATGGCACGTTGTTCGAAATTGGACATCACCCCGTTTTTCAACCCGTTGCCCGCGCCCAACAACACGATAAGGATGAAAATTCCCCACGAAACCGACAACCCGGTCAGCGTGGTGCGCAGCTTGTTTTTGCGCAGGGTGGTAAATATTTCCTGGAGCTGGTCCCTCATTTTATTGGTTTTTTTTGGCTTTTGGCTAATGGCTAAAAGCTAATCGTGAGTTTCAATCATCCCGTCTTTCAACCGGATAATCCGGTTGGTGGTATCGGCCACCGACTGTTCGTGCGTGACGATGATGATGGTGATACCCTGCTTGTTCAGGTCGGAAAGGACACCCATCACCTCCATGGAGGTTTGGCTGTCCAACGCGCCCGTCGGCTCATCGGCGAGGATGATCTTCGGGTTGGAAATCATCGCGCGGGCGATGGCGACCCGCTGTTTTTGTCCCCCCGATAGCTCGTTGGGCATGTGATGCGCCCAATCTTTCAATCCCATCTTATCGAGATGTTCCATCGCGATGATATTGCGTCGTTTTCGGCTCACGTTCTTGTAATAGAGCGGTAGCGCCACGTTTTCCAGCGCGTTTTTGAAGTTGATCAGGTTGAACGATTGAAACACGAACCCGATCATCTCGTTGCGGTATTTTGCCGCCTGTTTTTCGCCCAGGTTTTTGATGAGCGTCCCGTTTAACCGGTACTCGCCCGAATCGTAGCTGTCCAAAATGCCCAAGATATTGAGCAGCGTGGATTTGCCCGAGCCCGACGCACCCATGACGGAGACGTATTCGCCCGCGTCAATCGTGAGGCTGATGCCTTTCAGCACGTGCAGCGAGATGGCTTCGGTATAGTAGGACTTGTGTATGTCTGTGAGGGTAATCATTTTTGTGGCTTTTGTTGAACCTATTCAGTTTTCAGTTGATAACCTTTTTATTCAATGTTTTTATAATAAGACCTCTCTTCCGATGTTTTGGTTACAGGGAATCACTATTAACAACTATATGCTGGATAAGTTCGACCTTATATCTTATGTTCTCCTAAAACGGTTTTCAGTTTTTCAATAAACTCGTCTATCCCAATCTCTAAAAGAGTTATCTTCTTAGCGATAGCTAGCAGTTCCGTCTCCATAAACTCCCTTTTGTACATGCTCTTCACCCTTTTCTTCGCGTCGGGTGAGGCGAAAAAGCCCACGCCCCGCCTGTCGTAAATGATGTCGAGCGATTTCAGGTAATCGTAGCTGCGCATCACAGTATTGGGATTAACACCCAGCTGTGCGCCCATCTCCCTGATGGAGGGGATGCGTTCATCTTCAGCGTACTCGTCGTTGAGAATTTTCTCGCAGATGGAGTCCGATATCTGAAGGTAGATGGGCTTATGTTCGTCAAAGTTCATCATTATTAATACCTTTTAGTTTTCATTAGTCGGTATGAACCGATCATGAAGATAATCGGCAAAACTACCGTCATGAATAGCTTGAGTAGGAAGCCGGAAACGACCAGAGGGTTCTCTTCCCCGAAAAATCCAAACAAATCGTATTCGTTTAAATTGATATGCACATCGTCTGATATCTCATCGAAAAATCCCAATGATTCCATGAACATTATCAATGACACCAGCACGATTGAGAGCAGCATGTTTACAACCACGAAGCTCGCGATGGTTTTAAACACTTTCCCCCTAACAAACAACAGGTTGCAAAAGAATACGGCCTGTAAGGTAAGGAACATGATCAAAAAGGTCTCTTCCGTAACCTTGTCGTTGAAAAAATAGGCGATGGCATAACCACTTTGGAGATTTGGGAATAAGGCGGTCAATAGCGCATCGACTCCTCCGAAAAACAGGATGGCCATGAGTGGCAAAACAATGATGCAGGTCACCTGCATGGCAACGAACTTTTCCAATACCGACGCGGGGAGCATCACTTCGGGCAGTCCTTTCTTAGGGTGATTGTATAGCTTGTAAAAAAAGAAAGGGGATATAACAAAAAACAGGCCAACTAGAATTGTCAGTATCTCGCCTCTAAGACCCAGTGAAGCTCCTTCGCCCGAGGTTAATGTGCCCAGAAGGAGGAAAAAAATGGGGATTGCTGCTAATACTAATGCCGTGTTGCGTATTGTTGTGGCGTTTTGCTGAAATGTTCTACCAATAAGCTTTCCTGCTCTCTTGAATTGAAATGTATAGTTGTTCATCGTGAGTCTGTTTTTAAAATGTTGCATTCGTGTGATTAGGGATTATTCCGGACGAAGGGATGGTGCTGAGGCCTCTGCCGCGTTCGCTACGAAAAGCTCCTGCATGCGCTTTTTGTGCTGCATGGTGGCATTGAACAGCGCCTCCAGGTTTACCTTGCTTTCGCCCAGGTCGTCATTCTCCATAACGCAGAGGTAGCCGCCCGGCACGGGCTCCGAATAGAGGGCGTGAGTGGGAATGGTCGAGTGTAGCCCGAAGTACAGTTTTTCGGAAATCTCTTCCAATGACGCGTTCATCAGCACTGCCTTGTTATCGAGGATGATAATCGGGTCGATCAGGTTCTCCAAGTCGCGTACCTGATGGGT
>DUPB01000200.1 GCA_012838585.1 Bacteroidales bacterium | reverse complement strand
TCGGGCGTGAAGCGCACCCTTCCCGACGCCACGTCGAGGCGGGTCTCCTTATCATCGGCGTTCACGGTGAACTCCGTGCCGAGTACCTCTACGCGTGCCACCGGCGTGGTGACGATAAACGGTTTGGATGGGTCGTGGGTGACCGCGAACGCGATCTCGCCGCGCATCGATACCTGTCGGTCGTTCTTGCCGAAACGCTTCCCGTACGTTAATTCCGCCCCTTGTTGCATCACGATCCCTGTTTGGTCGGGGAGGGTGAATGTCGCCCGTTCGTTCTTGGCCATCAGTCTTTCCGTCCTGTCACCCGTGATGTAGAATATCCCGGCGACAAGGAGGAGGGCAACGGCAGCCGCGGCGGCTGCCCGCCAGTAGGAGGGCAGCGAGTGGCGCTTGGCAGGTGTTCCCAGCCGCTTTTGCATATCGACCCACGCCTTTTGGCTATCAAACCGGTTGGGTTGGTAGTGGCGGGCGACGAAACGCACGTGCGCTTCCGTTGTATGGGGGTCGGTTGGTTGCATACGATCGAGGTTCTACTAGTAAGATGCAAAAAAATGAAAATCACTCACGCGAAGAAGAACAAAAATGCATTCATATCTTTTGAGCGTAGCGACCGCATGGCACGGAAGACGTGGTTTTCGACGGTTTTCACGGTTAACCCCGTCTCCTTGGCGATCTCCTTGTAGCTCATCCCATCTCGTTTGGCCATTAAAAAAACCTCCCGCCGGCGCTCGGGCAGCTCATCGATCATCTTCCAGATGCGTGCTTCCATCTCGGCGCGCTCTACCTGCTCCTCTTCTGATAGGAGTGCTTCGGATGGGAGCTGATCAAGAGGCGTGGTGGGTTTCGCGTCGCGGAGACGAGTGAGGCAGTTGTTGCGAACGGCGGTGTAGAGGTACGCTTTGACCGACTTGATGGATTCCAGTCGTTCCCGCTTGTCCCACAGGCTCACGAACGTATCTTGCACCACATCCTCCGCCTCCTCCACGTTACCCATGAAGTGCAGGGCGTGGAGGCAAAGCGGGCGGTAGTGCGCGTGGAAATAGTTGGAGAACTGTTTTTCTAGCCGAGTCATCGTGACTGAAAGGTGTGAACACTACTTGATCTTGATGGTTCTTTTCTCTTCGCTGCTTTGGAACGCGAGTTCAATGATGCGTATCACTTCGCGGGCCTCTTCCGGTTTCACCGCGAGTTCGGCTTTCCCGTGGATGGCATCGCGGAGGTTGATGAAGTACTCCCGGTAATCGCCATGTTCGCTCTCTATTTTCCCCTGGATCTTTACCCCGTTATACTCCACGTTTAGGGTGCCCCAGATCTCTTTTGGCTCGCGGCCCCATTCTTTCCCGATGGGCTTGGCACCGCCATCGAGCGTGGCTTCCTGGACGTCAAGCCCATACTTCACGAATGACCCGTTTCTCCCATGCAGCAGGTAGGTGGGACCCGGGCGGCGGCAGATCATGCCCGATTTCAGGGTCGCGGTGAACGTGGGGTAGTGCAGGCGCACGTCGAAGTGGTCATCCATTAGCGCCCACGGGCGTTGAGAGCTGATTTCCGCGGTGACGGCCGTCGGCATGCCGAAGAACCAGAGCGCCTGATCGATCAGGTGGGAGCCCAGGTCATAGAAAATACCCGAACCGGGTAGTGCTTCTTCGCGCCATGCACCACGGGGGCGAGGATCGAGGCGGAACCGATCGAAATGGGTCTCGTAGTCGATGATCTCTCCCAGTAGCCCGCTGTCGAGCAGTCTCTTGACCGTTTTGGTGTCGCTCGTGAAGCGGCGGTTATGGTAGACGGTAAGGATTTTTTCCTGTTTTTTCGCGATATCGATTAGCTCATCGGCTTCCGCCACGTCAATGGTGAACGGCTTCTCGACCACCGCGTGCTTCCCCGCGAGGAGCGCCTCTTTTGCCCAACGGAAATGATCGGTGTTGGGTGAGGTGACCAGCACCAGGTCGATGTTGGGATCCTCGATGATCTCTTTGCCACCGGGTACGATATCGGTGGCGGGGTACCGCTCTTTGGCAAGCGCTATCCGCTCGGGATTCGCGGTGCTTATCTTGGTGAGTTCGTATCCTTCGACCACGTCGATGAAGGGGGCGTGAAAAACGCGGCCGGAGAGCCCGTAGCCGATGATGCCTGTGCGAATGTTGGATG
>DUPB01000199.1 GCA_012838585.1 Bacteroidales bacterium | reverse complement strand
GGGCGGCAGAAGAGATCATTTGCGGGACCATCACCACGGGAGCTTCGAACGACATTGAACGGGCTACCCAAATGGCCCGCTCCATGGTGACCCGCTACGGGATGAGTGATAAGTACGGCATGATGGCACTGGAGACGGTAAACAACGCATACCTGGGAGGGGACGCCTCCCTGGCCTGTTCTGATGAGACCGCGGCCGACATCGATAAAGAGGTGCACCGCATCATTAACGAGGCACATGATAAAGCACGGCAAATCATTACGGATAACCTGGATAAGATGCACGAGGCGACCCGCTTCCTGCTTGAAAAGGAGACGATTACCGGCGAGGAGTTCATGAAGATCCTGAATGATGCATCAAAAAAATCGGCTGGCTCAATTAACAACGCCACCAAGGGTTCATAGTTCAACTTTTGTTGTTTCGCCGCTTTCAGGCTTGACTAACGCAAATTTTACGACCCATCACCTGCTTGATTGCTAAAAGAAAAAAACTCTGCTTCGCAGCACTTTTGCTCGCAACAGCATAATATGAACAAGTTCATTTCTGCACATATTGCTTAACGCAAAAGTTCAGCTTCGCTTCAAACAGCTTTTCTTTTTTAACACAATTTTCGCAGGATGTGTCCCCGTAAAAGTTTATGAGGTCTTCGCTCTGAAAGCGGCGAAACAATTAAGGGCGATAATTTAACTTTTCCTGAACTGCAGCGGGGTCATGTCGGTGTGCTGCTTGAAGAAGCGGCCGAAAAAGGAGGGGTTGGGAAAATTCAACTCCTCCGATATTTGTAACGCGGTAAGCTTGGTCGCTTTCAATAACCTCTTCGCCTCAAGGATGACCATCTCGTTGATCCATCTGCTCGCGGGATGGCCCGTGACCTCCTTGATGGTCATGGAGAGGTACTTCGGGGTGAGGCATAGTTTGTTGGCGTAGAAGGTTACCTGGCGCTCTTTTCGGAACGATTCGAACAACAGTTTGAAAAATTCATCTACGAGGGCCTCTTGCCTTGATTTATCGTTTACCGCGGAGGGCACCGATACCGAGAAATGCGCCCCAATCTCCATTAGCAGGGCGTAGATAAAGGCTTCGGTCCGTCTTTCATGAAAGAAATTACTCTCTTCAAGGTGCGATTTGGCCACGAGCGTACGCAGCCCAATCACATCACGGATCGCCTGTTCACTTACCGTGCGTACGGGATCAAGTCTAATCTGTTTCAACAACTCAAAATCTTTCGGCAGTGGTAGCTTGAAGATGTAGTCGGCCGAAAGGAAAAGACTCTCCAAGGACAAATCGTCCGTCCGTTCTACCAGCGTGAATATCTGCCCAGGTGTGTAGAAGTGAATGGAGTTAGCCTTCAGGGTGTATTCCCGGTGGTTCTGCCTAATGGTAGCCTCTCCTTTCAAGCATACCGTGAAGATGAACCCGCTAAAGAAAAACGGTTCTTCGAACGATTGTCCTTGAAAAATCTCCGAGGAGCTTTTCAACACGAATTTCTTTTTCGAGAAGGAGTCGGAAAAAACCGTCAACTCCTTTCCACGCGATTTCTTGCCGTTAGGGCTATGCCTATACATGTTGTGTCTATTCTTGTTGATGCTTATTTTCAAGATGAAACGAACTTGAAAGTAAAAAAACGTGTGTGCGATAGCCAACCTACAAGTAAAACAAGGATTGGCCGTTTTTGTTTTTTCAAATCATTACCTGACTTCTTAGATTATGTCGATGCAAGATGAATCCATCTCAAACCTGAATAATTTGTTGCTCCCCATCGCCTTGGACGAAACCGTTAGAATATCACTTCTGTAACAAAATCTGGGCTGCTAATAATGCTTTTCTTGATAATGTTTTTTAACTTTGCATATATCGTCAATGCGGTTCAAAAACTTCGTTGATATCTCTCTTTAGGAAAAGAAGCCCATTTCCATGAACAAGAGACTTTTTCTGTTTTATAGCACTATTATAGCCTTGATGCTCGCGGGGTTGGAGCAACACCGTAAACACCAGGTTGAATGATGATTGTAAATATCAAAGATTCGATGCGAGGCAATATTAAACAGCAATCGTATGAAGCTCTATTATCCTGTTTGGTTTCGTGGCGAATGTAAATTATAACCGTAAAAATCAAAGAAATAACGATGAGGAAAAAAGTTGTTCAAGTTGTGCTGATCTGTCTACTCCTTAGCTGGAGCGCACGGGCAGAGGTACATGTTACAGGTAATCTGGGGACAAGTTTGCAGGCTGCAAAGGTTCAAGTTGCACCCCCGATAGCCGATCAACTGCGGCAGGCAGAAAAAGCAGAGTTATCGGGGTACGTGGCTGCGAAGCTCGATGCTTCATACCAAAACCGTATTCTTGCCCAAGATTACCAGAGGCTTATCGAGCCTTTCAAACAGCACGATGAGCACAGCTGTTGGCAGGGTGAATTCTGGGGTAAGTGGTTTACATCCGCGGCTTTAGCCTATACCTACAAGCCGACGCCCGAGCTAAAAACAACCCTTTCTAACGCTGTGGAAGGGTTAATCGCCACCCAGACCCCCGAGGGGTATATCGGCAATTACGCGCCGGAAAGCCGACTGAACGCGTGGGATATCTGGGGCAGGAAGTACGTGATGTTGGGGTTGATTGCCTATTATGATATCACTGGCGATGAAAAAGCGTTAGGCGCCGCCGCGAAAGAGGCCGACTTCCTGATGAAGGAGCTCGAAGAGAAGGGGGCCAAGATCGTGGAGATGGGCAACCACCGGGGCATGGCAGCCTCGTCTGTGCTGGAACCCTTCACACAGCTGTACGTCCGTACCGGTGAGCAGCGGTACCTGGAATTCGCCAAGGAGATTGTCCGCCAGTGGGAAACGCCCACCGGACCGCAACTGATCTCCAAGGCGGAAGTGCCTGTGGGGCAGCGCTTTCCGAAGCCCACGGCGCAGCGGTGGTACACCTGGGATCAAGGACAAAAGGCGTACGAGATGATGTCGTGCTACGAGGGCTTGCTTGAATTGTACCGGCTGACCGGTAAGCCGGAGTACAAGCAGGTGGTCGAAAGCACATGGCAGAATATCCTTGACACCGAAATCAATATCGCAGGCTCCGGGGCCGCGATGGAGGCGTGGTTCTCCGGGAAGCCCCTTCAAGCGTATCCCATTGCCCATTATCAGGAGACCTGCGTGACGGTCACCTGGATCAAGTTAAGCCAGCAACTGCTGCGCCTCACCGGGGAGGCCAAGTATGCCGATGCCATCGAGATAGCCTTTTACAACGCTCTGTTGGGTGCCATGCGGCCCGATGGATCGGATTGGGCGAAGTACACGCCACTCTCGGGTCAGCGGTTGAAAGGGTCGGAGCAGTGCGGCATGGGCCTTAACTGTTGCAACGCGAGCGGCCCACGTGCACTCTTCACCATTCCTCTCACGGCCGTCATGGCATCGGAAGAGGGGGCAGCGGTCAACTTTTACATCGACGGGACTTACGGGTTGAAAACACCCGGGGGGAATCGCCTGGTCGTCGAACAACAAACCGATTATCCCGCTTCGGGGGAGATAATAATCAACGTGAAGTTGAAGAAACCGGAGCGCTTTTCGTTGGCAATACGTCTGCCGGGATGGAGCGAGAAGAGCACGGTACAGGTTAACGGTGAGTCCATCACGGGTGTGACATCGGGTGAATACCTGAATATTTCCAGGGAGTGGAAGGAGAACGATAGGATCTCTCTCTCACTCGATATGCGTGGAAAAGTGCACTCGATAGGTGAAACACCCGTCTACAAGGCGATAACCAGGGGACCGGTGGTGCTTGCGCGTGACGAGAGGCTGAAGGGACCCGGGCTGGAGGCCATCCTCGCACCCGTAACAGATGGGAATGGCTACATCGAGCTCACCCCACGAAAGAGTGACGATCCAAATATCTGGATGACTTTTTCAGCAACGTTCAACCCCGAAGCCTATACCGAGTACGGTGCCGAACCGGTTGAGGTGGAGTTGTGCGACTACGCGTCGGCCGGGAACACCATGAACGCCTATCCCTTCTTTAAAGTTTGGTTACCGCAGCTATTTGACCCAAGGGATTGATATGCATGTACAAAGTAGAGATTCCCATGGTAAAAAGAAAACTAATCCAATTGGTCATCGTTTTTTTGAAAGAGATGAAAAAAGTCAACTTTTAATTAATAGTGATATGATAATGAAAAAAATAAATCTGTTAGCCCTGTTTTTAGGGCTGTTACTGGTCAACTTCGCATGCGTGGAAAACCGAGAGGCAGAAGTTGAAAAGTCCGATGAGTATTATGTGGCTGCCTATATATGGCCATCCTGCCACGATGATTCCTTAGGCAGGGCAAAGTTATGGGCGGATGGTACCGGTGAATGGGAAGTAATTAAAAAGGGCAACCCAAGGTACGAAGGCCATTATCAGCCCCGTCAACCGCTCTGGGGATACGAACCGGATAACGAACCGGAGGTGGTGGAGCGTTGGATAGACGTTGCCGTTGACCATGGCGTGAACGTGTTCGTGTACGACTGGTATTGGTACGAAGAGGGGCCCTACCTGGAAAGCGCGCTGAACGACGGTTTTTTGAAGGCCAGGAACAACCATAAAATGCAGTTCTATATCATGTGGGCCAACCACGATGTAAAGCACAACTACTGGAATTACCACCGCTACGGGGATGATGACTCCATCCTTTGGGACGCCAAGGTGGACTGGGAAAATTTTAAAATTATCGTCGACCGTGTAATAAACCAGTACTTCAAACAACCCAATTACTTTAAAATCGATGGCGAACCCGTTTTTTCCATTTTTAGTATCCATAAGCTGATGGAGAGTTTCGGTGGGGATACCCAAAAAACACGCGAAGCACTCGATTACTTCAGGGAGGAGGTGAAAAAAGCGGGATTCCCGGGGTTGCATATTCAATGGAATCAGGGAGGTGGCTCCATCATGTCGGAAGAGGCCGCGGCACACTTCTCTAACCGGGTGAAAGAGATGGGATTCAACAGCGTGGCCATGTACAACATGGGGGGGATGGCTGAAGATTACCTTCTCTACGGGGCCAACGCGAGAAAAATACGGGAGCAGATGGATGAGATAGTCGACGTTCCGGTTTTTCCCTGCGTCTCCATCGGTTGGGATGACACACCCCGTTTTCCCGCGAAGGGGCAAAAAGATATAGTGCATTACCACAACACGCCCACCAGCTTTGCCACGTTGCTCTCGAAGGCGAAAGAGTACGCGGATCAACACCCTGATCAGACCAAGTTGATCACGATCAACGCGTGGAACGAGTGGGTAGAGGGGAGTTACCTGCTACCCGACATGCTCTACGGCTTCGAATACCTGGAGGCGGTGAAAGATGTGTTTGTCGATAAGAAATATGACCGGTATCAAAGGATAAAATAAAATAACTTTCGCATGTAACTGTTTAATAGCTTTCAGGCTCGACAGGCATAAATCTTGCGACCCATCCTCTGCTCGTTTGCTAAAAGAAAAGAATTCAGCTACGCTGCACTTTTGCTCACAACGGCACAATACAAACAAGTTTGTTTTCTGCTCGCATTGCTTAACGCAAAAGTTGTCTACGCTTCAAACAGCTTTTCTTTTTTAACGCGATCTTCGCAGGATGTGTACCCGCAGGAGTTTACGAGGTCTTCGCTCTGAAAGCTGAATTTTCTTAGGAACGAGAGCAGAGCTGAGCTCGCTCAAGCTTTGCCGAGTGACGACAGAAAAGGCAATACATTGAAACAGTAAACAACATGAGAAAGTTAAGTAAAATAAAATAATCGTATGAGAATAAAGAAACTGATTGAAAAATTGCTCTGCTCGCTGATTTTCCTGAGCCTTTTGGGATGCGCCCAAAACGGTATCTCTTGGGTGGTTGAGCTGAAGTGCGAGCATATGTATGACCCCCTGGGGGTGAGCACGCGACACCCGCGGTTTAGTTGGAAAAACTGGCCTGGGAAAGAGGGGGCCCGACAAACCGCGTACCAGCTACTCGTGGCGACGAGCGCCGATGCGCTAAGCGAAGAGAAGGCTGATCTCTGGAATTCCGGGAAGGTGACCTCCCCGTCGAATCACCTGATTGAATACCAGGGCGAACCCCTTCAGTCCAGGGGGGTGCTCTATTGGAAGGTGCGCGTGTGGGACGAAGAGGACAACGTCTCCAAGTGGAGTAAGCCGGCCACCTTTAGCATCGGCATCCTGGAGGAGAGCGATTGGGAGGCTTCCTACATCGGCTACCCCTCTGAGAACGGCTTTCAACAGTGTCCCCAGTTCAGGAAGCTGTTTTCAGTGGGGAAGGTGGAGAAGGGCGCCTCTTACCTGCTTCACGTCAACAGCTTGGGCTATCACGAGCTGTTTTTGAACGGGCAGCGGGTAGGCGACGAGATCCTCTCACCCGCCGTATCTCAATTTAACAAACGGTCGTTGATCAACAGCTATAACGTGACGCCATACCTCAAGCCCGGGGATAACGACCTGGTGATTTGGCTGGGCAGCGGCTGGTATTCAGAAGGGTTGCCGGGAGTAGTAGGCGAAGGGCCGAAGGTGAGGGCGCAGCTGGAGAAAAACTCGGGGCAGTCGACGGAGACGGTGGTCGTGACCAACGACAGCTGGCAGGCACGTAACAGCGAGTACAGACGCATCGGCGACTGGAGGGCCGGTAGGTTCGGCGGGGAAGAGGTAACCGGTAACCTGGAGGCGACAACCCTCGCGTTCAAGGAGCCGGAAAAGGTGACCTGGGGTAGCGCAACAGTAGTGGAAGTACCCGAGCATGCGGTGACCCCTCAACGGGTGGAACCCAACCGGATCGTGGAGGAAATCTCTCCTTCGACGGTACAGAAGTTGAACGACAGCACCTACCTGGTGGATATGGGAACCACCTTGGCCGGCTGGTTCGAGATTACCTTCCCCCCGTTGGAAGCGGGCCAGCGGGTGGTGCTGGAGTACGCGGATCACCTGAAAGATAACGGGGAGTTGGCCCGCCAAGGTCAGGTAGACCACTACATCGCATCCGGTAGCGGCATTGAGCAATTTAAAAACAGATTCAACTACCACGGCTTCAGGTACGTGAAGCTATCGAACCTTCGCGAATCCCCCAGCCTGGCAAACATTAAAGGGTACCTGATTCATACCGATTTTGAACCCACCTCCAGCTTCGAGTGCTCCGATACCGACCTGAACCGCATCCACGATATGGTGGTGTACACGCTCCGGTGCCTCGGCTTAGGGGGCTACCTGGTGGACTGCCCGCAGATCGAACGGCTGGGTTACGGGGGAGACGGCAACGCGTCTACCGTTACGGCGCAGACCATGTTTAACCTCGCCCCGATGTACCACAACTGGTTGGATGCCTGGATGGACGTGGTTCGGGAGGATGGGGGAATGCCGCATACCGCCCCTAACCCGTACCGTGCCGGGGGAGGACCTTACTGGTGCGGTTTCATCATATCGGCATCGTGGCATGCCTACCAGCATTACGGGGATATCCGTGTGTTGGAGAAATACTACCCGATAATGCAGCAGTGGCTGGGGTATGTCGAAGCGCATAGCGTGGACGGGCTGCTTAAACGTTGGCCCGACACCGATTACAGAAACTGGTACCTGGGGGATTGGGCCACGCCCGATGGTGTCGGGAACCCTAATCACCTGGACGAGCGGTCGGTCGACCTGGTCAACAACAGTTACCTCTCCGTCTGTTTCAGCCAGATGGCGGATATAGCCGGCTACCTGAACCGGGAAGAGGATAAAGTGCGCTACCTGGAGATGAAGGGGCAGCTGAACGCGATCATTCATGACACCTTCTTTGACGAGGAGACGGGGAATTACGGTACCGGATCGCAGATCGACCTTATCTTCCCGCTTCTTGCTGACGTCGTGCCCCAATCGCTGCGGGATAACGTGGTGAACAGGCTGATAGAGCGCACGAAGAAAGAGGATAACGGGCACCTCAATACCGGCCTGGTAGGGATACCGATTATGATGGAGTGGGCGGCGAAAAACGACCAGCCGGAATTTATCTACTCCATGCTGAAGAAGAAGACGTACCCCGGGTACCTCTATATGCTCGAGAATGGCGCCACGACCACGTGGGAGCACTGGAACGGTGAGAGGAGTCATATTCACAACTGCTTTAACGGCGTGGGGCAGTGGTTTTACCAATCGGTGGGAGGTATCCGCCCCATCGATGGGAAGGTCGCGTACAGTGAAATATGCATCGACCCGCAGATACCGAGCGGGGTGACC
This sequence comes from Bacteroidales bacterium, assembly GCA_012838585.1. GTDB lineage: Bacteria > Bacteroidota > Bacteroidia > Bacteroidales > Dysgonomonadaceae > Proteiniphilum. The sequence goes on along the minus strand of DUPB01000199.1, from coordinate 11,365 downwards.
TGGGCCAAAACGCGTATCAAGACGCCTAACGGATGGGTAGGACTCCATTGGGAGGTGACGGATAACCATATGACCATGAACGTGGAGGTTCCCGTCGGCTCCATCGCCAAAGTAAAATGTCCCGACACGGTCACCGAGGTGACCGTGAACCAGCAGCCGCACGCTCTTTCGGGTGACCCGGCGGGACTGGAGCTGGCGAGTGGGAAGTATACCGTGGAGTATGTATGGTAACCATCGAGACGTTTCCGCTTTAACGAGTCTCGCGGCGGGGATTATACCGCGAAATATGTTTGACAACAATGTAAAAATATAATTATCGTATGAATTACAGAACCCTGTTTTTTTGCCTGCTGCTCTGTTGCTTTCAGTTCAGCAGCTACGCGCAAGTGACCGTTACAAACCTCAAGTGCGAGTATTTGGAGGATCCCGTGGGGCTGGACGAACCCCGTCCTCGTTTCACCTGGCAGATGGTATCGCCTGAACCTGGGGACTACCAGTCGGCTTACGAGTTGGTGGTGGGAACCGCAGAGGCTGAGGTGGCCTCGGGTAGGGGCAATGCCTGGCAGTCGGGAGCGGTGGAAAGTTCCGTGATTCCCGTGGTTTACGCGGGCGAAGAACTGGAGCCGTTTACCCGTTACTTTTGGAGCGTGCGGGTGAGGGATGAAGGCCGACAATGGTCCGACTGGGCATCTCCCCGTTTCTTCGAGACAGGGATGATGGGGCAGTTCCGTTGGAAAGGAAAGTGGATTACCGACACCTACGATATCAACTTGAAGCCGGCGGCCTACTTCCGAAGGGTATTCAAAGCGGGTAAGAACATCGAGTCGGCCCGGGTGTACATCGCGGCGGCGGGACTCTACGAGCTCTCCATCAACGGGGAGCGGGTAGGGGATCACCGGCTAGACCCCAACTACACGCGGTTCGACCGGCGTACCCTGTACGTGACCTACGACGTTACGAATTACCTGCAACAGGGGGATAACGCGGTGGGTGTTCTACTGGGCAATGGCTGGTATAACCACCAGTCCACGGCGGTGTGGTACTTTGACCAGGTCCCGTGGCGGGCGCGGCCAAAGTTTTGCCTGGACCTGCATGTGACCTATACCGATGGGACGAAAGAGGTCATCGCGACGGATGAACGGTGGCGAACATCGCACAGCCCCGTTATCTTTAACAGCATCTACACGGCCGAGCATTACGATGCCCGAAAAGAGCAGCCCGGGTGGGACACGCCCGGGTTCAAGGCGGAAGGATGGCGAGGCATTCACACCACGGGAGCTCCCTCCAACAACATCGTGGCGCAGGCGTTGCACCCCATTCGAAATGTTAAGGAGTACCGACCGGTGAGCCTCACGAGAATAGACGACCGGACGTGGCTTTACGATTTCGGGCAAAACATGTCGGGCATCACCCGGGTGAAAGTCAACGGTCCCGAAGGCACCACGGTTCGCTTGAAGCACGTGGAGCGGCTCGATTCGAATGGACGTGCCGATATGTCGAATATCGATGTTCACTACCGGCCCACGGACGACTCGGACCCGTTCCAAACCGATATCGTTATCCTGAGCGGCAAGAAGGAGGATGAGTTCATGCCCCGTTTCAACTACAAGGGGTTCCGGTACGTGGAGGTGACCGCCGACCAGCCGCTGGAGCTGTCGGAAGAGAGCCTGACCGCCTACTTCATGCACAGCGACGTGCCGCCGATCGGGAAGATAGCCTCGTCCAATAGCACCCTCGATAAGACCTGGCAGGCATCCAACGTGTCCTACCTCTCCAACCTGTTCGGGTACCTCACCGATTGCCCGCAACGGGAGAAAAACGGCTGGACGGGCGATGCCCATATCGCCATCGAAGTGGGGCTGTACAACTTCGACGGCATTACCGTCTACGAGAAGTGGTTGGCCGACCACCGGGATGAACAACAGCCTAACGGCGTGCTGCCGGCTATCATACCAACGAGCGGGTGGGGGTACCATTGGGCCAACGGGCCGGACTGGACTAGCACCATTGCCATCATCCCGTGGAACATCTACCTTTTTTACGGTGATACGCGGCTTTTGGAACTGTGTTACGACAATATCAAGCGGTACGTGGACTACATTGACGAGCACTACCCCACGGGTATAACCGACTGGGGACTGGGCGACTGGGTACCGGTGAAATCGGTGACGCCAAAGGAGTACACGTCGAGCACTTACTTCTATATTGACGCGCTTATCTTGGCCAAAGCAGCCAAGCTGTTCGGGAAAACGGCCGATTTTGAACACTACTCAGCCCTCGCGGAGAAGATAAAGGCGGCCATCAATAAGAAATACCTCGACTACGAAACCGGTATCTACGGGGGTGGATTGCAAACCGAGTTGAGTGTGGCCCTGCACTGGGGATTGGTACCCGAGGAGTTAAGGAGCAAGGTGGCCGACAACCTGGCACGACGGGTGGAGCAGGACGACAAGCATATCGACGTGGGGTTGCTGGGGACCAAGACCATCCTGAACGCGCTGAGTGATAACGGCTACGCGCAGTTGGCCTACGAGGTGGCATCACAGGAGACCTTCCCATCGTGGGGCTGGTGGATCGTGAACGGGGCCACCACCTTCCACGAGAACTGGCCGCTTGACGCGGGGAGCGATATCTCCCTGAACCATATCATGTTCGGCGAGATAAACGCTTGGTACTACAAAGCGTTGGGGGGTATTTTCCCTGACGAGGAACAGCCCGGGTTCAAACATGTCATCCTAAAGCCCCACTTCGTTGCGGGGTTGTCCCATTTCGAGGCTTCGCACGAAGGTCCCTACGGTCTTATCGTCTCCTCCTGGAAGAGGAAGGGCAAGGTAATCACGTACGACGTGACAGTTCCCACGAACAGTACCGCCACGCTGTACCTGGACGGGAAGCGTATCAGGGAGAACAACCAGTCGCCGGAGAAAAACCCGATGATCGGGGTGGAAGAGTCGGGACAGAACCAGTACAGGCTGAAGCTACAGTCGGGCTCCTACACCTTCTCCATTACAGTGTAACTGTTTATGGTTGCCACTCGACCCGGTTGACGCCCGTTTTGACTCTTTCACCATCACGGTTTAACTTTTAATGCTTTCCCACGTTGGGTGATCTTGTCTGATCTCGTTCGACTTCGCTCAACGTGGGGGTATCCCTAACGTTTTACTCCTTCAACTGTTTACCTATTTGCCTGAACTCAAAGGCCATCACGATACGGAAAGTCCCGTAGACAAGCATGGATATACCCACGAGGACGACAACGAACACGCCCTTGCTAAAGGTGGGGCTTAACAGGTATAGGAAAGAGAGGACAGTACATAAGATGCTGAGCGCCAATGTCCATCCCCAGCCTTTCACTCCCATCATCCGGAGCTGGGCAGATTCTCCAATGCTCCATATGGAACGGAAAAGAATCCAAAACCCCACGAAGTAGACGAGGATGACGGTGATAGATGCGGTGGGCAGGGTAAAGAGCATGATACCTAACAGCAGTTCTAAAATCCCCGCGGCCAAGGTCCATCCCCAGCCATACACGTAATCGCGGTTCGACACGGCGAAAATGATGTCCAAAATCCCACCCAGGATAAAGCCGATAACGAAAACGTAGGTCAAACCAATTAGGGAGGCACCGGGAGCGGCGAAACAACATATTCCCATGATGATCGCGAGGATGCCCATGAGCAATGAAATCCACCAGTTTTTCACCGCTCGCTTCATCGATTCAATAAAATACAACATAATGTCTTGATTTAACAGTAATTACTCTCTTATTACAAAGATCATTATTTCTTTTATTCAGATGGTGATGTAAATGTACTTGATTCTGTCCTTTATCTCTTTTTTTATGCCAAACTTGCCACCTTTTGTTTATCTTAGTGGCACGTTTACTCAGGTAGCATTGCACGTTTGGCAAGGAGTGTTACAATCAAGTAACGTTTTTAAAATCGCCACTTTTATGTTTAATTCACTTTATGTCCTATAGAATGAGAAGGCTGTTTGTTCTGTTTTTCGCCTCTTTGTTGGTCTGTTCGCACGGGCAGGCGCAGCTGACGTTGGCCTGTTCACCTCTGTTGACCAGTTCGCACGGGCAGGCGCGGTTGTCGTTCGATGAGGGGAAGCCCCTTTTCACACTTGGGGGGGATATTGTAATTAGCACTCCCGACGAGGGTGTCTGGTCGATTGCCACGGGCTGGGATGGCGACTGGATGACCGACTGGAAGCACGTTAGCCCGACATCAGTAAAACAACATGATGGGTGGACCCTGCTTGAGGGAAATCTTCTTTTGCCCCAGGGGGAACTGTTCCTAAGGGATGCGTACCGTGAGGTGAAGCACGGATTGGTAAAGTGTGTCCGCCGGTTTGAGTGGAGGGGGGAGGAGACATTGTCGCCCGTAACGCTCTCCGTCAGATTCCGCATGAAAGGAGCGGGGATGTCGCTCTTTATGCCGGGTATCCTCTACTACGGGAATAAAAACGGCGCTAAGGTCAATCCCGACATTATCCCTGTTTATACAGGCAAGGCCGGTGAATTCGCCATTTTTGAGGATCACCGTTACCCGATGCCGTTCGTCATGCTTGAGGAGCCTAAGGGCAGCTATGCCGCGGCACTTCACTTTACCCCCAGTCCCGTGCGGGGCGCGGTACTCGCGGACCAATGGTGGTCGGCCGGCGTGGAAGCGGGGGAGGGCTACACCGATTTCGTCCTCTACACGGGCCCCATCGGTTACAATCATCAGCAGAGCGTGGCCAAGGCACTGCAACGGTCTCCCATGAAGTACACGGATACGTACTTGAGTCTGGAGCCTGGGAGAATCATCGAGAAGGAGTTTTATATCGAGCTTTACCCGATTGAACGAGAGGGCACGGGCTTCCAGCAACCGGTATATACCTCGTTGGATTTGCACATGCCCTACGATGCGGAGCGGTTCCCCGATTTCCAATCGATCGTGGAGAGCAAGTACCGGTTCGCCTTGAGTCGATGGGTGGAACATGGCGACCAGGCGGTAGGCTTCGGGATGTACGACCTGAGGGATCGGAAAGACCTGGTGATGGGCTGGTGCGGGCAGGCGGACTCGCCGGGGTACGCGTTACAGCGGTTGGCCGATCAGCTTGGCGATGAAACCATACCGGACAGGGTACAACGCTCCCTCGATTTCTTGAGCACCTTCCCGGTCGATGAAGCCAACGGCATGTTTCCGGTGGGGTTTAACGGGAGCGATTATCACGGGGGCGACCACGTGTCGTGCGGACAGGCCATGTACAACTTTGCCAAGGCGATCGAGGCGGCAAGGAGCAATCACCGGTACGATACCAGCCAGTGGGAGCGGTTCCTGAAGAAGGCGTGCGATGGGCAGGTGAAACGGGTGATGGATCCCTCGTGGGATCCCCTCTCCACGGCAGAAGGGTTTTACATGGCCCCCCTGAGCATCGCTTCCGAGTTGTTTAAAAACCGCACCTATCGGGAAGCCGCGGAGAAGATTGCCGACACCTACGCGGACCGCCACCTCGCCATGGATGGTTGCTACTGGGGCGGCACCTTGGATGCGACCTGTGAAGATAAGGAGGGGGCGTGGGCTGCCTTCCAGGGTTTCCTGGAGCTGTACGAGCGGTTTGGTGACGAGAAACACCTCCGTTGGGCGAAGCACGCGATGGATGTCTGCCTAAGCTACGTGGTCGTCTGGGATATCCCCTTGCCAGCCGGTCGCTTGGCCGATTTTAACTTCAAGTCGACAGGCTGGACCGTGGTCTCGCCACAGAATCAGCATATCGACGTGTATGGCGTCCTTTTCTCCCCCGAGGTGTACAAGATGGGCACGCTCTTGAACGACTCCCGGTTACAGCGGCTGGCCAAGGTGATGTACCGCTCTTGCTTTCAACTTACCGATATGTACGGGTCACAAGGGGAGCAGTTGCAACAAACCAACTTTGCACAACGGGGTGATATGTCGAACGTCCACATGCTTCGGGGGGGCTACTCCGAGGGGTGGACCGTTTTTTGGATCACGGCACACTTCCTGAACGCGGCCGCCCGCTTCGTGGAGATGGGCGTGACCCCGTGATTGGTTAGGGCATGGAGGAGGTGACCGTGAAATCTTCCATCAACCCGTAATCGATGAGGTTGTAGTCGCTTCCCGCCTTGTGCAGGTGAACGCCATTCCAGTGGCCTGGTCCGGCGATGCCTTGGCTCTGGTTGTAGTGGGGACCTAACAGGTTTTTCAAGCTCCCGATAACCCTAACCTCTATCTTGTTGCTGCCTTCCCTCACGTGGGGGGACAGATCAAAGCGGTATGGCTGGCAGGCGATGATGCCCACTTTAGCGTCATTTACCCATACCTCGGCAAGCGTTCCCTTCCACTTCGTGAGTTGAAGCGTGTAGCGCGCGGAGGTGTCCTCTATCACGTAATCCTTGCTGTAGGCTACATCCCACGAGTAGTAAGGTTGTCCCTGCTCTTTCCAGCTGCCCAGTCGCAACGTGGTGACAGGTTCCCTCAGGATCCATCCATGGGGTGCCGACTCCAGCGCGAAATCCCCCAAAATATACACCGGTGCAACTTCCGCGTAGATACTCATGGGCATCACGCTGAGCTCAACGACGTTTACCCCCATTTTCAGGTACTCTCCTATCTCGTACACGCCAAAGCGTGCATCCAACCAGCTCTCACCGGGGAGGGGCGACACGGGCACGTTGTTGATCGTCACACCCCATAGGTTGGGCTGCTCTGCCACGAGCCTGATACCCTTCAGATCAATCTCTCCTGCCACTGTGAAGTGGTAGGTAACCTTCACGTCTCCCGTTTTGAAGGTGTCGCTCTCCACGATGGTCTGACGGTATTGAATGGCTGAACTCCATGGATTGTCTATGCTGAAATGCCTGTACAGCCCGCTGGCAGCCTCTACGGTATAGAGGTTTTTGTCGCCGTAGCTATTTGTTAAAAAGGTGCCGTCGATAGCGACGCTGCAGAAATCGATGTTCAGCACGTTGGGTTGCAGCCTTTTGATATTGAGTGGCCCGGCGGCTTCCATCCGCACCCCCTCTGCCATTTCTGTATTTGCTTTATGGATAGAGCTCTTTCGCGGGTTGATCCGATTCTTGTCTCCCTCTATCGCACCCGCTTTCACTTTGTACTTATCCCCGCTGCTCGACGAACTGAACAGGATTAAGCTCCCGGCTGGGGGTATACTGAACCCGGCTTCGAGGAACTCCCCTTTTCGTTCACACGGGTAGTCGTAGAGATCGCCAGACATACCCTCTATCTCCATCAGTGATTGCCCCACGATGGATAGTGTGCCCGTCGCGGTATCGCTCAAGGATGAGTTGACAAGGAAGAGCAACTCCCCGTCATGATAACTCCTCCGGTGGTGGTAGAGGTCATCGCTCTCCACATGGGTGAAATATAGCTTATCGTTTCGCGATAACGCGTCTATCACCTCCCCGAATGAAGCATCAGAATAGCTTTTTAGCAACGATGGGTTGTCTGCGAAAAAGCGCTCTAACGCCGCGTTTTCTTGCCCATCCACCAAGGTAGGCTTTGAAAACGCGATCAGTTCTCCGCCGGCTTCAACGAACGCTTTTAACAGCTTGAAGGTCTCCTTGTTGAGGTTTTCGGTCATGGGAGGAATAACCACCTGGCTGTACGCTCTTTTTCCCACTACGAATGACCCCCGCTTCACGCTTCCTCGGTCCTTGATGATGTTCTCGGATCCCAGGTCATACTCCACCTGGGCTTTTTCGAGCTTCGTGATGAAATGTTGAAAGTTGGAGCCAATCTCCATTACCTTCGGGTGCCGCGTCGAGTAGGAGTAGTAGAGCCACAAAGTGGTGGTGGGCTCCAGGATGAGCGTGTTGTTTACCTGCTCACCCTGGCTCAAGAGCAGGGACAAGCGTGCGAAGTAATCATTTAGCCTCTTGTAGTTTGACCACCATGGCGAGAGGGAAGTGAATACCGGTGGATAGTCATATTTCCTCGCCCCCACGATGGTCATATGCGATAGGTGCTGGTTCATGAAGTTGACGCCCAACGCGTATTCCCAGTCTCCCAACCTTTTCAGATCTTCGAAGGTAACATCCCAGCCACCGCCCCCGTAGGTCTCGCTGAGGGTACGGGTGTATCCCATTTGGTTGGCCACGCTGCTTAACTCTTTTACAGACCTCACGTTGCCGAATTGGGCTTGCGGGTTCGTGTCGTTAAACTGATTGAACAGCATATCGATGGCGGGCATCTGATGCCACGCGTACATGGCCATGTTGTCTCCCCCATGCGATAGGTCGGGCCACCCATGTTCCCAGTAGTGCCCCGTCCAGCGCATATTCTTCTTCTCGGTATATTCAAACCAGGGTTTTGACCACCGATCGATAAAGAGTTGGGTCAACGTTCTCATGTAGTTGTGGCGGACCTGCTTGTAGTTTGCTTCCGTTTCATCGAGTAGGGGCAGGGCCGTTTTCAGGTCGTACCCCCACTGCTCCCGGAAGAGATCAAAGAGATCGGGTGTCCAGCGTGCGCCTCCCGGGCTGGCAACGTGCGGTTCATCTGTGAAAATCCCCTTGATTTCGGTTCCCAACTTCTTCCCGAACTGCTTTTCGTACCCCGACATGGTCACATCGATGAACTTCCGCGTAACACCGGGGTACAACAAATCGACGTACGAGAAGCCCCCATACCATTTGGAGCGTCCGTGGTAGGTCTTCTTGTAAAGGTAGTACTCTCCCTCCGTCTCTTTGTAACGGTCGCTCGTTGAAGTAATGTCGATGAAGGCATCGCCCTCCCGCTTCAGGCAGAGGAAGTACTCCTTCACGTTTTCCGGTAACCGGTTCATTTTTTCAAGCCTCAGCCCCTGTCCCTGATTATAGGATTCGGGCATTTGAGCGGGGACGTGTCCCCCGGCAAATCCGCTCGGGTAGGAGTTCTCGTCGTATATCCAAATATCGAGCCCTAACCTTTCTGCCACCTCCAGGCTGTACGCGTACAGGGCGAACCAATCTTCCGAGAGGTAGTCGGTTATCAGGCCAGGCCTTGGGTGAACGAAGGCTCCCCCGAAGCCCTGCTCCTTGAACTCGTTCAACATCCTGTCGATGTCCTCTTTCGTGACATCGGTGTTCCAGACCCATAAAGGCGCCGGGCGAAAAGATGCGGGAGGGTCTTTCACCTCTTTCATCACCTTTTTGAACCTCATCTCCCGTGGTTGATCCGCTGAGGCATGGGCAATGCCTTGAGCAACGAAGAGCGACAAGAGGACGAGAGCGATTTTATCTATCGATGCAGTTACGCTCTTCATCCATATCTGAGGAATGTTTTGGCTTTTGTTTAGCTTGGGTTTTAAATCTGTTGCGAACATTGGAATGATGTTTCTGGAGCGTTGGCTTCCGGTTTCGTTCATAGGTTTGATGACTGTTTTGCGCGTTGGAGTGGCGTGAACCATATTTACTGTATGTCAAGCGGGTGATGATATACGGTGACGGTATATTATCTTATTACTCGTAGTGGAGTATCAGGGAGCTGCGCGGCTCTTTTAGCGTGAGTGGCAGTCCCTCTCTCAGTTCATCACTCGTTTTCTGGAAGCTCTCTCCCGAATCCCTATCCGTGAGCTTGTAGGTTTTCCCCGCCTGCAGACCAGACAGCTGGATCGTGATCTGTTCTTCCGGGGCCTGGTCTCTTCGGAAGGCCACGATGACGCCCGTGTCATCGTCCGGCTTGTGCAGTTGGTAGGCCAGCCAGATGTCATCGGTCGTCATATCTTCACGCGTGGTCAGCGGGTAGAAGTCCTCGTAGAAATAGGGACGTAACTCCCGGAACTCCTGGTAGCAGCGCTGCATCTCCGTGAACGAGGAGGAGGCGTCCGTTATCTTCCAGTTGAAAATGACGGAGCTGCCCAGGCTGGAGCGGAAGGTGAAGCGGTCGCTTTTTTGCACGCCCGTGCCGGTTAGGGGCAGGAAGAAGCTGAGCCCGTAGGTATGCGTCTGGTAGCCGATGGGCTCCCCGTACGTGTAATCGGTTCGCCACATGGGGGCGCTGCGTTTCATCGTCTCGAAATCGAGGCGGCGTCCACCGCTTGAGCAGTTGTCTATAAGGGCCTCCGGGAATCGATCCAGGAGGTAGTCCCAGAACGCGTACAGTCCCTCTATATGGCGTATTTCGCGTATCCCGGTACGTCCGGGCTCTTCGTTCTCCTTCCAGAAGTTATCAACCCTCATATTGAAATCTTGCCGGTAGTAGTCGATCCCATTCTCCTCCATGAAGTCGCCGATGTACTGGCAGAACCATGTTAACGCTTCCGGGTTACCCAGGTCGAACAGGTAGGCATCGCTCCCTTCAGCCTCGAGCATCCACCCTTTAAGCTCCCTTCCCCATTTTGAATCTTTCATGACCCTTTCCGGTTCAAACCAGACCATGAACTTGGCACCGACTTGGTGCACGGCATCCGAGATCGGTTTAAGTCCCCCGGGAAACCTTTCCTCATCCACCTCCCAATTTCCAACGGTGTTGCCCCAGTTTCGGTTGTTCTCCACTTCATCCGCGTGCTCATACCACCCGGCATCCAGCCAGAACACTTCGGGGATCAGCTTGAACCGCTTGTACCGGTTGATCATGGCCAGGGCGTAGTCGGTGGTGAGGCAGGTGTACTCGTTACAGGGGTGTGGGTCCCCGTAGTTGAAGCTGCTGGAAATAGGGTATACGGCAGGTTTCCCGTTTACTTTTGGGGCTTGCTGGTGAATCATGAACCTCCGGAAAGTATTGTGGCCTGCCATGCGATCCGGATGGTTCCAGAAGAGCAGACATACGCTGGGTTGCCGAATGGATTCGCCGGGACGTAGGTAAGTGTCCAGCCACTTCATGCCCGAGTGGATGGTCAGCCCATCACCGTTGTTCTTGTTGAAGCGCGCGTACCAGGTGCCCGTCCACCCCACGGCCAGCATGGCACCCTGTCCCGTGTTGGATGCCACGTTAAAGAAGGGGAACGCGTGATCGGAAGAGCGTCCGTTCAGCGGGGCGATTTCGAGGCTTTCGCCCGGTGCGAACGTTTTTTCTCGGGGATTGAAATCGCTTCGTGAGGCTGAGCTCCCGTTCGCGTAATGGAGCGTGACCTCGTCATTGGCCCCGTACCTCCAGTCGACGTCCATCACTTTTACCTCCCGGATGGAGGGTGAGTTGGTGCCTGATGCATTGGTGAAGCGGAGTACCCATTCAACCGCGTTGTAGTCGGGGTAGTACTTCAGGTCGCACTCCACGTTCAGTCCCGTTTTTTCATCGCTCCACCTGTAGAGGTTGTGCATTGCACCCTCGTGCAGGGTAGCTCCCTTCTGCGACGTAAACTTCCACCTTTTGATAAACTGGCTCGAATGCACGTCGTTGTAAACGAACGAGAAAGGGGG
>DUPB01000198.1 GCA_012838585.1 Bacteroidales bacterium | reverse complement strand
CTTCTCACAGGATTGAGTTTAAAAACGGGGAGAGTTTGAGAAAAAAGAACTAATTTTGTCAAAATGATAGTTTAACAAGTGGGTGCATATCGCCGGAATCACTGGGTGCATATCACCGGAATATCCACTTTGATGTTCAGGTAAAATCATCTAGAAACAATAATTATATTTTCTTCCAGAAAGATAAATTCGTCCTTAAGTCCAACCTTCTAGCAGCAATTGTTCTATTTCAAGATTTAAAAGAACCTGAAATACTATGCCGTGGCGAGAAATAGTCTATTTTTAATGAAAGTTTGTTGCGTAAATAACACGTTAGCTGCAAGCGGAAATCACGTAATATTATTCCCAACATGTTACGTATATTAAAATAATTACGTATATTTGCAATAAGTAAATTACGTAGAGATGAACACAAAACTTACACTCAATGTAGACAGCGTATTAGTCCAGAAGGCTAAATCATACGCAAAAGATAAAGGGCGGAGCCTTTCTGACCTGGTAGAATCGTATTTTAAAGCTTTAACACATAGAAAAGCTATCAGTGATAATGAGTTGACTCCAAAAGTAAGATCATTACACGGCTCATTTAAGGTGCCACAAAACTTTGATTATAAGAAAGAATTATCAAATCAACTGACCAATAAATACCTCTAGAATGGAAAATGTATTTATTGACACAGATGTCATTGTTGACTTTCTCACTAACAGAAAGCCCTTTTCACTTGAATCTGCAAAAATATTTTCATTAATAGATCAGAAGAAAATCAGGGGTTGTGTTTCGGCACTCTCATTCAGCAACCTCTATTATGTTCTCAGGAAATTTGGATCCCGCAAAAAAGTGATTAGCAGCCTTCAGGAATTATCCGAACTGGTTGATATTTTGAAAGTTGATAGTAACATAATAAAGTCTGCTCTTATCTCAGATTTTAAAGACTTTGAGGATTCCATTCAATATTTTGCAGCTCAAGAACATAAAAAGATAGACAGCATAATCACAAGAAATATTAAAGACTACAAAGATAGCTCTCTGCCAGTAATGACACCTGAAATATTCCTAGTCACATTTGAAAACACCGCCAGCAGCTAACAAGTCAGTATATTTCATTTGCTTGTCATGGTTTTTGCTCCTTACCTATAACATGACGTATAAAAAGATAAATTACTAATCCCCAGTATGTTTTGTTCTGCTCCGTGAAAGCAAAAACCACGCCAGCCCTCCTGGCATCGGGCACACAAACAAAGCATACCGCCTCAGCCACGCCGTCCGCTACGTTTTATACCACCGACCGTTAGGCATAAAACTAAAATACTGTGAATCAATTTCCAATTATTTTGACAAAAGAATTAGACCCAAAGAAAAGATTCTGCTATAATGGGAAACCTCTCGATTTCTCAATTGTAGATTTTTGGAAATGGAATCAATCCGATTTTATTGAGAATAGGAATAGAGGAATATTGGCCGAATATCTAATAAAACAAGCATTAGGGATAGAATCTTCCACAAGACTAGAATGGGATTCTTTCGATTTCAAAACAAAAGAGAATGTAAAAATTGAAGTTAAATCTGCTGCATTTATCCAGGCCTGGGAGCAAACCAAGCTTTCTTCAATCCGATTTGATATTGCACCCAAAAGAACATTGCTTAAAGACGGTAATTATTCAGAGAAGAAGGTAAGAAATTCAGATCTATACATTTTTTGCTTGCTCCATCATAAAGATCAAAATACAATTAATCCTATGGATTTGAGTCAATGGACATTTTATTTAGTATTGACGGAGGAAATTAATCAAACTTGCAAAGATCAATTGAGTGTTGGAATTTCAACCTTAGAACGATTAAGACATATAAAAACTGATTTTATCGGTATTAAACAAAGCTATCTAAAAGCAATAAGCACTATACCTAACATACAGTATATTTAATGCCGCATATACTGCTATCAAGAAAATAATAACTATGAAAAGACGGAAACAATAACAAACAAAAAAAATGAACCGCAACACTAACCATTCTGCCGTACGTTATTCACCATTAACAGCCTGATTCATGGAAAAAAATATATGGTCATCATTGAATGCATTACAAATCGGTAAATATGCTGAGTACAGATCAGTTTGCTCCCATCCAATAGACTATATCACTCTCCACGTTGTTTTCCCCCACGCACGTTACCGTGTATAGATAGACGGTTTCGTCAGAATTAACCGAATCGAAATAGGAAGTTTGGTCTGTTTTCAGCGTTGTCAATAGTTTTGGCGGCTCATTTTCTTGTACCCGATAGACGTTGTATCCCGCGATGTTTTCCTGTCCCGTTTTTTCCCATGCCAGCTGGTAGCCACCGGTGGTTTTATGTACTTGCAGCGAATGAATGGAAATTGGCTTGACAACCGGCACATGGCAGGTAGAGCTCACCGAGGGGGCGCTTTCCATCCCGTGCAACCCTCGCGAGATTACCCGGTACTCGTAGGTTTCACCCTCTTTTACTTCCGTGTCTTCGTAGTAGTTGAGCAATACTTTATCCGTTTCGATGGGCAGGAATTGGACACTGTCGGTTGTTTCAGAGGCACTTAACACTCTTCGTTCTAACCGGTAACCAACCACGTTATCATCCACTTCATCCACCGTAGTCCACCTAACCCAGACCCGCCCATCCAAAAATGTCGTATTCAAATTGAGAGGTGTACTCAGGTTGATGTTCCTTTTCGGGTTCACGTATACCGTGTCCGAAAGGGGACTGATATCGAAACTGCTGTTTTCTGATTTCACGGCATAGGCCAATGTCGTACTGTTTACATTATCTACCGAATCGATATAGGTAACCAACACGCTGTCAGAGACAAACGCCTCGCCAACCTGCCGTAAGTCCACGCTATCCGCATCGGAACGCAAAATGTAATAAGCCTTGGTATCATCATCGGGCTTAGACCAGGTCAGGTGAACCACCCCCTCGCCTATTTCGGCTTTCAAGTCATTAGGGGCAGAGGCTTTTTTCGTTCCATCCAACCAACCCATCACGTTTACACTCTGGGGACTTTTGCCGTAGGCGTTATTGATCACCACTTTATAGTAGTAGATAATGTTTGGCTCCACATCTTCGTCGATAAAACAGGTGTCGTTCGGAGAAACACTGATCAGGTAGTCATGTTCCTTCTTCTCTTCATCGCTCTTATAAATGTCGATGCTTCGCAGGTACTCCGGCTTTTCGAATTTCCACGAGAGTTTTATGCCGTTTTCCACCCCCCTGGCTTTTAATCCTTCCAACACGGTTTCGGATTTATTGATCAAGTTGGTAACGCGAATAGTATCGGAGGTTTGCCCGGGGTTTCCATACACGTCGTAGGGCTGTAGGTAGTACAACACGATGCCTTTTTTCAACACGCTCCTATCCACGGCTATGGCTTCGAACGAGCCGTCATCGTTACCTATGAAGCCGACCAATTCTGTCAGCGGAGCGAAATCCGACTGCAGGTAATAGCTTCGAAAAATCTTGGCAACATACATATCCTGCCTATCACCAATGGTGTAGACTATATTTACACGCTCTTCTTGCGCTTCGTACTCTTTGGTTTTAATCAGGTAGTCCATTTTTCGTGCAGACGGGTACTTGATCGCCGGTACGAGTTGTTCCGTTGGCTTCTGATTGGCTTTTAGCACAACCACCTTATATTCATACCGTTTCCCTTTTTCAGCCGTAGCGTCGTACCACGTTACGCCAAGCGCTTCGCGGTACATGGGCAGCATGCCGTACAACGGTATGGAGTCAACATTGCCGTATTGATTGATGATCCCCCATACCGCCATTTTTATCGAATCGGCAGGAAACTCATATACAGGATTATGGGCGTTGGCTTCCTTCACCTTATTGAAAAAGCGGTCAAACTGGTTTTCTGCTGAAATAAGCGCTTTCTCTTCCCACGCTTTGGCGCCTGATGCCCGGCGATGTATCTGATAGGCAAAATCTCGCGGGATCTGATTCCCGCAGTTGACGTAAATTCCTTCAGGTCCGGCTACCGCGTTGGGATATGATTGCTGTCCCCACAGCAGTGGCTGGCAACAGAACAAAGCAATAAATGCAAGTAGTATATGTTTCATCATTATATTTAGTTGTGAGCTTGCCTGTCCAGGACAGGAAATCGTTTCGTTAGTTTTTGCATTAATGATTCATCTTTTTCAACGCTGGGTGGCAGGGAAAGTATAGTTTCCCTGCCACCCGTGCGTTGTCTTAATCACAGGGATCGTCTTTTACCGCTTCTATTTGACAGCTCGATGCCATCTCACACGGTCCTTTACCAATTGAAGGTTTGTGAATACGCGGCATCATTGATGAACCTTTCAGGTCAATTTCCCCGGTTAACCCGGCATGAAATTCAAATGATTTGCCTACCTCGAGAAGCGGTTCGCATTCAAATGTAAAGGGATTAGGAACTCCTTGTTTTATGCACCCACCGAAGGCAATATCACCACAAACCGTTAGTCGAGCAGTGTATGGAGAATTAAGTTTTAAAGCGGTCTCTCCCTTGATGGTAGCTTTGGCATGCGCGCTAATGCTGGTGCAGGTAATGGCATCCAGGTAAGCAGCTGCATTGGCATATATCATAGCAGAGAAGCCAAGCTCGTTATTGCCGGGCTGGAACGTTCCAAAGACACTCGCTTCGGCAGACACGTCGAACATAACCCCACCGCTGGCAATTCCCGGTACATCGAATTCGTAATCGAAGGTTACAAACGGCACCGCGATAGCTCCCAGCGCGTAGAATCCGCGGAACGAATCGCCCGTGAAGCCGCAGGGTATCTCGTTGCGTGCCGAGTACTGCAGGATGCCCTGCCAAACATGATCCGGGATTTTCTTATCGTAATAGCCGAGTAGGAATCCGGCGTTTATTTTCCCGAACGGGGAGGTCTGCATGGTTCCCGCGGCCGAGAAATAGAATCCCGGACGACCGACCGCCATCTTTAACACACCACCGAATTTCACGCCGGCAATGTTTTGGTCGACCAATGTCATATCGCCGACCAGTTCCTGGCTGGCATAGTCGTACCTAAAGACGAATCCGGTTAAACCCTGATCTTTTTGCCCTCCGGTTTGCGGATCTATGTTGGTACCCACCAAATCGATGCTTTGGTCGGATACACTCAGGTCGGTACGCAGTTCTCCTTGTAACACGAAGTAGAGGGGATTGGAGCCGAACCCGCTCTTTTGGCCGTACGTGTCGGAGGGGATCAGTTTCATCCGCAGCAAATCCCAGTTGTTGTCTACAACTTTCATATCGGCTTTATCCACCAGGAACTCGGGTTCACCGGGTGCAGTGCCACCAAGACGAATAGATTGGGGCTTTTTAGGATCTTCGCGTTCCAGCCAGATGCGGTAGTTGTTCGCGCTTTCGCGTTTCTTGGTAACGACTACACGAATAGGTTCCAGATGCCCGGGTTCTTCGATGGTGCCATGCAGTTTCACAAGCCCATCGGAAATCAGTTGCTTATCCGTTTCCCGGCGTGACATTAACGATTTGAAAGTACCCACCCTCGTGAAACGCACATCGCTTGTTCCGAGTTCCAAGTTCAGTCTCCCGCCCTTTTTCTTGTAAGTCAACTTGTAATTGATATTAGAATCGACAAGCGGGATGCCGTAATCAATGGCCCCGTCGATATTAAATTCGTTGTCGTACGAATTGATGGTGAACGGTAGAAAATCTACCACATCGTACAAGCGCATTACTTTGCTATTGAGCGAGAAACCCATAACATCCTCACCGTTACTGATAAGCTTGATGGACTGGAACTCCAGTGGATGGGTAAATCCCGGCAAGTTCTTGATACTCCCCACGGGCTTGGTGCCCCCGTCGTTTCGCAAGAAGAGCATCAGGTGTGCTCCCATGTCGCTACCGCACCTGGAATCAACCCCGAACTGAACGTCAGTCCCCGGGGCAATATCTATGTATGCCACTCCCTTACCCAACGGCAGTTTGGTCACATCAAAATCGCTCAACAAGAACGTCGTTTTATTCAAGATAAAGTTTTTAGCGGGGATGTCTAATCTGCCGGTACGCACCAAAACGTCTTTGGAGGCGATTCCGCCTTGCTTCACGTCTATGTTGCAATTTTTTACATCGATGATCCAGTTTTCGAACTTAACGGAAAGATCTTTCAAGGTTATCCCCTCTTCGTTTACCTTATCGGGCGTTATCTTGATGTCTGGCAGCTCGATCCGTATGGTGTCTTCGCGTATACCCTTGAACAGCGGGTTGAGAAACCACACATCGGGTTTGAGGGTGATGACTCCATCCGGCAACAATCGGCTGGAAGCCAGGGGCGAGACGGCATCGAATTCGATAAACGAGAATCTCACCGGGTTCCCGTTCCTATCGTGGACCCCGTACGTATGTCCTTTACCCGATCCCACCGATTTCTGCCAATCTTCCATCTTGCTTTTATCCAGGTAGCTCTTGATGGAGGTAACTTTCCCGGTCGGCTTGTTATTATCTAAGTCGCTGATAAAGAACTGATCTTTATTGAACGTGAAGTTCACGCTCGAGAAGCTGAACGAGGAGGCCTCTACCCGTGCTTTGGAGCGGATGAAACCGCCGGTAACACCGTCTTTGGCTATTTTGAGGAACTCTTCGCCGTCGTTTTCCAAGCGCACGGCGTAGTTGTTCTCGCCAGCGTTGAGTTTCACGTTCATCCATTTCATATCCACGCTGAAAGCGGCATCGGCTGCCTCGAAGTAGGGTCTTCCCTTTTCGTCTTTTGCCGAATCATTGATTTTGACTTTCAAATCGGTGAAAGCGGGACTTTGATCGATACTCTCTTTCATTTCAAACTTGCCGGGCACCTCTTCCAGGTGCAGCTTACCGGTAATTCTGAACGCTCCCCCGCCATCCTCTTTCACGTTGGTAACGGTGACTTTGAAGCCGTGTAGCGATTTGATGTTGGCTTTGTCGAACCATTCAAGGTCGAAGTCGGCAACGCCACTCCCATCCATTGCCTCAAACGACAGCTCCCTTTTTTGGCCTATCAGGTTGTTGAACTCGGAGTCATCCTTGGGCGCACCACAATGCACGGTAGCGTTATATGTTTTGGTGGATGTTTTCACCGGTTTTATACCCCGCAGGGTATACTTCCCGTCGCTGTCGGTTTTTGTTTCGCGCTTGTTGCTCCCGTTCATCACCCACAGTTGCGCGTTGGGCACCGGTTTGCCATCGGTCGTCACCTCACCGCTTACCGTAGCACCTTTCGGCAGCCATACGGTATAGGTAATCATCTCCTTGCTGTCCCGGTTGGTCAACTCGCCGACGGCAGCGATGTATTCGGAGTCGTCGGGCGGGATTATTTCGTAATGAAAATTGTAATCCGCGTTTTTGAACACAAATTCGGCAACGCCATTCTCGTCGGTTATCACTTCATTCTTGCTGCCGGGAATGTCAAGTTTTACCGTTACGCCTGGAATACCGGGGGGAACGAACGTCAGGAGTCCGCCCATATAAGGACGTACCACGATGCGGATGCGGTGCAGGCGCTCTTTCACTACCACCTTACCCACGTTGTACTCGCCTTCGGGCATTGCCGGTAGCAAGATGGTGTCGGGGAAGAAGTTCAGGTCTTTGGGCATCACGAACAGCGTATCGGTATAACCCGAGGGAGCGTGAACTTTAAACCAGTTATTGCCTACAGAACTTAATGTAGGCGTTTTTTTGTCAAAGGAATGTCCAATTTTCATCACACCACACTCTGAGCCTAACGGCGGCGATATGGTCTCAACTGCTTTACTGCGTGTTGTCCGGACGATGGCTTCCTGTCCATTTTCATGCTCATCCATCACGCAGCCCGTAACCCATCCGTTGGGACGCATCAATATTTGCGGAAAATGAATTTGCTGACCCATTTTGGGCTTCAAAGGCTGAGCGGGGAACCAGGTATTGGATGTTTTATTCTCTACTTTACCTTTCCCCTCTTCTTGGTATAAGGCCAAGGTATATCCTTTTGCTTCGACATAAAGCTGGTAATTGGCATCACTGTAAGATTCAAAGAAATTGTCTCCATAATAGTTCGAGTCCGACTTTTTCTTATACTCGTAACTTGGAATCAGGTTGGTAAATTTAAAATAGCCATTTCCATCGGCTTGAGAGATATTTCGGGTTTGCACCCGATCTTTTGCTTCGAAAGCTGAATTAGGAACGTTATACACTTTCACACCCTCTTCGGTGCTTTCATGGCGTTTGCTCCAGGTTTTATAGTCATATCTCAGACTTACCACCCCTTTCTCTACCGAACGCTCGGCGTTTTCGGCATCCAGTACACGACCCGAGATGATGGGGTTTTTGGGGATGAGACGAACTTTGATTTCAAATTCGGGGGCCTTATGATTTTTATCCGCGTAGCGGAAAGTTGCCGCGAATTTTGCATCGATGAAAATTTCAGCAGGAAATTGAACATCATCTAGTTTAGGTTCGGGTCCGAACCACTTTTCTAAATCTTCCTTACTGGCATTTATATTGAATTGATCATCTTTTGCCCTATCATGCCACGATTTATACTCAATGTCAAAATATCCTCTCCTGATTTTGTTCTCTTTTGCCTGGTAATCTTTCGGGTATTTTTCAGAGAACTGATTGTATGCATGTTCCCCCATATCATCGCTGGTAGCAACCATTATTCGAAGATCGTTAACATCAACAGAACCTTCCCTTACAGGGTAACCACGAGTTTCATATTTTGTTCGGTGCTTGACCACACTAAACAGGCATCCTTTCGCATCATTCACCGTCTGTTTTTCATCTACGTACACCCCTTTCGATTCACCGCTATAATACTGGTTCCTCAAGATTCTTACTTCTGCCTTTTTTATCACATCACCCGCGTCTGGAAGTCGTTTATCATCGGGGTCACCTATCGGTATTACACGCAGTTTATACGTGTTAATCAGCGTTTTAAATGGCTTAAAGTAAACAGTTTCGCGGTTTGGTAAAATGTTGATATCTTCATTGGGATTTAACCAAAGCTCTTTTTTGCTGTTATTGACAACCAATCTTACCGTTCGGGTTACTATGGCATTGGGCTTTAGCCCGGCGGGTATACCCCAATCCTTGGCACTCTTGGAGATGCAAGAATCAATCATGGCAAAATTCTTAAACTCGAAATTGCCTTTGTCGTCTGTTTTTGTTGTGGCAAGTATGGTGTTCTGTTCATCGGGCAATGCCTCCATTAACCGGGAGTAGTTGTTTTTTTCATGATCATAATTATTTGATAATATATCGATAGCTGAAAGCTGCTTATTTTTCTCTTGTTCCGCTCTCATATCGTCAAAGTTCAACAACGTCTTTTTATCGCCGCTTTCATGGACAAAGTACGTTACCACCAGCGCGATATCCGTGTTTGGCAAGGGGCGTGTTTTGTTTACGTCAATGCTTGGGTCGGCAAACAGCAATGTTCCTTTTAACGATGACTTGGGGGGTGTGGGGTCAATTAAAGTGGCTT
>DUPB01000197.1 GCA_012838585.1 Bacteroidales bacterium | reverse complement strand
CGGTTAAGGTGTTTAGGCATTTGTGGCCATGAAGCCTAAGCCGTTGCAGGGGCGAGAGTTGGGTTGTATTCGATGTAAAATCAAAGATAATGAGCAAGAAATTTCCTGAGTACAGCCAGTTAGACCTCCCGGCGGTTAACCGGGAGATGTTGAAGGAGTGGGACGAGAAGGGTGTTTTCAAGCAGAGCCTGGAGATACGTGAAGGCAATACCCCATACGTTTTTTACGAGGGGCCGCCCTCGGCCAACGGCATGCCGGGGATTCACCACGTGATAGCGCGTGCCATCAAGGATATTTTTTGCCGTTACAAGACGATGAAGGGGTACCTGGTGCATCGGAAGGCCGGTTGGGATACACACGGGCTTCCCGTGGAGCTGGCGGTGGAAAAGACGCTGGGCATCACCAAGGAGGATATCGGCAAAAAGGTCTCCGTGGATGAGTACAACGAGGCGTGCCGCTCCGAGGTGATGAGGTACACCAAGGAGTGGGAAGAACTTACCCGGATCATGGGTTACTGGGTGGATATGAGCGACCCCTACATCACCTTCGACAACCGTTATATCGAGACCCTTTGGTACCTGATTAAAGAGTTGTACGACGAGGGATACCTTTACAAGGGATACACCATACAGCCCTATTCACCCGCCGCGGGAACCGGCCTCAGCACGCACGAGCTGAACCAGCCGGGGTGCTACCGCGACGTGAAAGATACCTCCTGCACGGCCCAATTCAAGATCAAGAACCCGCTACCGGAGTGGGCAGCCTTTGGCGAGCCCTTCTTCCTGGCGTGGACCACCACGCCCTGGACGCTGCCGTCGAACGTGCTGCTGGCGGTAGGCCCTAAGGTGGAGTACGCGGCGGTACAGACCTTTAACCCCTACACTGGCAATCCGATGACAGCCGTCCTCGCCAAGAGCTTGCTGGAGGTATACTTCCCCCCGAAAAATGGGGAATTAAAGCTTGAGGATTACCAGCCCGGCGATAAGCAGATCCCCTTTAAGGTAATCGACAAGACATGGAGCGGAGCCGAGTTGGCTGGAATTGAATACGAGCAGTTGATCCCGTGGGTGAAGGCCTCGGATAATGCCTTCAAGGTGGTTACCGGCGACTTCGTCACCACCGAGGAGGGAACCGGTATCGTGCATATCGCGCCCACGTTCGGGGCGGACGACGCGAGGGTGGGGAAAGAGAACGACGTGCCGGGTCTCACGCTAACCGACAAGGAGGGGCACGTGCGGCCTATGGTCGACTTGACCGGTAAGTTCTTTCGACTGGAAGACTTGGAGCCCGCGTTCGTCCGTGAAAAGGTGAACGTGGAGCTGTATAAGGAGTACGCGGGACGCTTCGTGAAGAACGAGTTCGACGAGTCACTGACCGATGACAACGCGACCCTCGACGTGGACCTGGCGGTGATGCTGAAACTGCAAAACCGGGCGTTCCGCATCGAGAAGTACGAGCATAGCTACCCGCACTGTTGGCGTACCGATATGCCGGTACTCTACTACCCGCTGGATAGCTGGTTCATACGGACTACCGCCTGCCGGGATAAGATGATCGAGCTCAACAACACCATCAACTGGAAGCCCGCGTCAACCGGCACCGGTCGTTTCGGTAAGTGGCTGGAGAACCTGCAGGATTGGAACCTGAGCCGAAGCCGCTACTGGGGGACACCCCTGCCCATTTGGCGCACCGAGGATGGCCGGGAAGAGCGATGCATCGGCTCGGTGAAAGAGCTCTACCAAGAGATGAAAAAAGCATTGGACGCCGGGGTGATGGAAAAACTTCCCTGGGAAGGGGTGAACCTGGACGATTATAAAGAGCTGGAGTACGATGATATCGACCTTCACCGTCCTTACGTGGACGAGATCGTGCTATTGTCTGATAGCGGGAAACCCATGTATCGGGAACTTGACCTAATCGACGTCTGGTTCGATAGCGGGGCGATGCCGTTCGCCCAGGTCTTCTACCCGCATATCCCGGAAGATGAGTTCCAAAAGGTCTTCCCGGCCGACTTCATCGCGGAGGGGGTGGACCAGACCCGCGGGTGGTTCTACACGCTCCACGCGATAGCCTCCATGGTGAAGGGGAGTGTCGCTTTCAAGAACGTGGTTTCTAATGGGCTGGTGCTTGATAAGAACGGTAACAAGATGTCGAAGCGGCTGGGGAACGCGGTCGATCCCTTCAAGACCATCAAAGAGTACGGTTCCGACCCGCTGCGTTGGTATATGATCACCAACGCGTCGCCTTGGGATAACCTCAAGTTCGATATCGACGGGGTGGAGGAGGCGAAGAGGAAGTTCTTCGGGACACTCTACAACACCTACTCGTTTTTCGCGCTGTACGCCAACGTGGACGATTTCAGGAACCAATACCCGCCTGTCGATCTGGAGAAGCGGCCCGAAATCGACCGCTGGATCATCTCGGCACTCAACTCGCTGGTCAAGGAGGTGGACGAGGGGATGGATGCGTACGAACCGACCAAGGCGGGGCGGGCGATAACCGATTTCGTGAATGATCAGCTGAGTAACTGGTACGTTCGGTTGAGCAGAAAGCGTTTCTGGGGCGGGGGGATGACCGAGGATAAGCTGTCAGCCTATCAAACGCTTTACGAGTGCCTAATGACGGTGGCTAAATTGATGGCCCCCATCGCTCCCTTCTACGCCGACAGGCTCTACCTCGACCTAACTGCCCCCGCGGTTAACGTGGAACGATGGGAGTCGGTACACTTGACCGATTTTCCCGCGTGGGACGAACGTGTTGTCGACAAACAACTTGAAGAGCGGATGTACCTCGCGCAAACGGCCTCCTCCATAGTGTTGTCGCTGCGCCGAAAGGTGAACATCAAGGTGAGACAACCCTTAGCCAAGATGATGATCCCCGTGGCCGATGAAGAGCAGAAGGGGAACGTGCAGGCGGTGGAACAGCTAATCCTTAGCGAGGTGAACGTGAAGGAGATGCTGTTCGTGGATTCCGCGAACGAGATGCTGGTGAAGCGGGTGAAGCCCGACTTCAAGAAGCTGGGTCCCCGTTACGGCAAGATCATGAAGAAGCTGGCCGCCCAGGTACAGGCTATGGAGGGCAGCGAGATTCAAGAGCTGGAGAGAGAAGGAACCTACACCCTGATGGTGGATGGGCAAGAGGCGGTAATCGCGTTGGACGACGTGGAGATCTTTTCTGAGGACGTGCCGGGATGGCTGGTGGGTAACGAGGGGCGACTCACGGTGGCCCTGGATATCACCCTCACCGACGAGCTCCAGAAAGAGGGCCTCGCCCGTGAGCTGGTCAACCGGATTCAGAACCTGCGGAAGGCGAAGGGGTTCGAGATTACCGACCGGATAACCGTATGGCTGAGCTCCACCCCAACCCTCGATGAGGCAGTTAGGGAGAACGCCGAGTACATAAAAAGTCAGGTACTGGCCGACGCGATACGTATCGTGAACGAGGAGCTTGAAGACCGGGTGGAGATAGAGGATCTCTCCCTGGGCATCACCATTCTAAAAAACAGTTGAGAAGTATTCGTTTTATACCTATCTTTGCAGCAAAATAACTTCACTTCCGTGGGTTGCCTTATAGTGATTTCTACTTATTAAGCAAAAGGGCACACAAAAACAGGGGTAAACCACGAAAGTTGAGAAAAAACGGTCGTTATGAGAGAGAAAACAAGGTATTCAGAGGAGGAATTGGAAGAGTTCCGTGCCATCATACACGAGAAATTGCGGATAGCCCGGCAGGAGTATGAGAATTACCGTGCCGCGGTGACCAACACTGATGGGAACGACATTGTCGATACATCACCTACCTACAAGGTGCTGGAAGAGGGGGCTTCTACGCTCTCGAAAGAGGAGGCAGGAAGGCTGGCGCAGCGGCAGATGAAGTTCATTCAGAACCTGCAGGCGGCGCTGGTGCGTATTGAGAATGGCACCTACGGCATATGTCGCGAAACCGGTAAGCTAATCCCTAAGGAGCGGCTCCGCGCCGTGCCGCACGCGACCCTCAGCATTGAGGCCAAAACGAGGAAGAAGAAGAGGTGAAAAACCGATGAAAAGCAGAAAAAGCAAGTCGTTAGTTGCTCTCGCGGTTGTCCTCCTGGTGCTAATCGTCGATCAGCTCTCAAAGATTTGGGTCAAAACCCACATGGAGCTTGGGGAGATGATCCATATCACCAATTGGTTCAAGATCTACTTCGTGGAGAATAACGGGATGGCCTTCGGCATCGAGGCCGGAGGTAAGCTTTTTTTATCGCTGTTCCGCATCGCGGCTGTTATCCTCATCGCGTACTTCATCTACAAGTTGGTGAAGGAGAACTTCAAGACCGGCTTCATCGCGTGTGTCTCGCTTATACTGGCGGGAGCGTTCGGCAATATTATCGACTGCGTCTTTTACGGTGTTATATTCGATGCCAGCTACCCGGGTCACGTCGCCTCGCTGGTGCCTTGGGATGAGGGCTACTCCTCCTTGCTGCACGGCAAGGTGGTGGATATGCTCTACTTCCCGCTGTTCAGCGGGACCTACCCCGAGTGGTTGCCCTTCGTGGGGGGAAAGGAGTTCCTTTTTTTCCGGTTTATCTTTAACGTGGCCGATTCTGCCATTACCGTGGGGGTGATCCTGTTGCTGCTTTTCTATCGGAATACACTGGCTTACTCGTTGTTATCCAAGAAGGAGCGTGAGAAGCATGATAGTGAAAAAATGGCCAAGGCGAAAGCCGATTCCCAGGTGGCTGTTAAGGTCAAAGCTGAAGCCAATACACAGGCCAATTCCGAGGTGCTGGTAAATGAAAACAGAAACGCTAACACCAATGTGAAAGCGAGTGAAAAGTAAATTGGTATACCCATTGTTGCTCGTTGCCGCGAGCCTGCTGATCACCTCTTGCTTCAGGCCCAAGGAGGTGTTGAGCAGGAAGAAGATGGAGCGGTTGATGTATGACGTCTACATCGCTGAAGCCACCATGGAGAATGATTATTCGCAGTTCGACACGCCCGAGAAAAAAGAGGCCTATATCCACCGGGTTTTTGAGCGACACAACGTAAACCAAGCGCGATGGGATACCTCCTTGTCGTGGTATTCAGATCGGATTGACCTCTACTTGAGGATGAACGACTCCGTGAAGGCGAGACTCAAACGAGCCCAGGAGGAGATCGATGCGCTGATAGCGTTGGAGTCCATGCAACCCACCTTTCATGACCCATCGCTCACCTCCGAGTCGTATATACCCCCTTACTACTCTTTCACGTCGTACGGTACGCGAAGCGGGTTTCGCTTTCGCCTGGATTCGGTCGAAATCTCTTCTAAAATACCCGATGAGAAGTTCCTATTCACCTTTCACGTGATTGGGGTGCCCCCGGTCTACCCTAAACCGCCAATGGCTGCCCTCGCTTTGACCTATGGCGACACCACGCTCTATCACTCATTGCGATTGCCGGAGAACAGGGGCTACCGCATTGACGCTTCGAAACTGTTCGATAACGATACAATCAAGGAGATTAGTGGCTTCGTTCACCTGCAAAATCCAACGGGGATGATCCCGAGTATTCAGCTGCACGATATATACCTTGGGAACTTAAGACCTGGGCATGATCTTGCCCCGGTAGACTCTTTGGCAACCGACTTCCTGGCAACCGACT
>DUPB01000196.1 GCA_012838585.1 Bacteroidales bacterium | reverse complement strand
GGAAAATCGAACAATGCGATGTAATAATCCAAGGCCACTTGCTTTTTCGCCCAGGTGTTAAACGTTTTCGACGTGTTGTGTTCTTGCTGAAAAGCGGCGAGTTGATGCAACGTCTCTTCGTACTGCTTTTCCGCGGCTGCCTTGAAATCCATATACGGCAGCTCGTACGGTTGCGTGTATCGCCCCAGGTATTTGTTTCGGAAGGCGCTGATCTGTTTGTTCAGCTCGGCACATGTTCCCCCGAAAACGGTGTGTGCGATGTTTTTGAAATCCTTTTCAATATACAAACTGTCGCCCGGGGCGATAACGATACGGTCTTCCACCGGGACGAACGATATTTCGCGGGTGGTAATGGGATAAATGTCGAATCGGAACATGCCATCCTCGGTAATGGGCGACAAGTGGGTCGTTTCGTTTCCCCCGAAATCGAGCAGTTTAATCTCTAACCACCTCACGTGCGGGTAGACGTCGCGGTTGCTTATCTTCCCCGTGATAATCGCTTTTTCTCCCTGATCAAACTCCTCGCCCGCGAACATGGGAGGCGTGTTGACCTGTTTCCGGTTGCAGCCGGCAATCGCCACGGCTATCAACAAAAGGGTAAGGATTGTTTTTGTTTTCATCGTTTCCAGATTGTTTGCTCATCATCATTTATTCAACGCTTTATTTAATTCACTTTTCATGATATCTGCGCCGGGAAAACCCGCGGTGTAGTAAGTTTGATTGCCCTCTCTGTCTAAAATCAAGTAGGTAGGAACACCTCTCACGTTAAGGCTTTTACTCAGGTAATCCCATTGCTCTTTATTCAAACGATAGTGTGAACCGGGAATATCCGCGATCATGTTTTTCCACGTGTTCTCGGGCGAATCCTCTCCCGCGAGGTACAAAAACACCACATCCTTATCGTCAAACTGCGCTTTTACCGGTTCCATGAGCGGGTGCGCTGCCCGACAAGGGCCACACCAGGTAGCCCATATATCTACCAGTATCACTTTCCCCTTGAAAGGCTTTATCAAGTCCAAGAACAGCTGCTCATTCACATTGGAAGGGGGTGCGAAAACGGTATAACCTGTTTTCTTCTTATTCTCTTCTATTTTTGCCAGCAAATCATCGTTCTCTTTCAAGACAGTTTCTTGAATCAACGGTGGCATTGTGGCCAACTCGGCTTTTTGTTCATCGGTAAGCGGGTTAAAGTCTTTCATACCGCTTGATATTTTCATCGATTTAACCAAATTCAGTAAAAAAGCATCTTCGGTATCCCATATTTTAGAAAGAAAGCCCACCCCTGTTTTGTCTTGCATGTATTGTGCCGACAGCTCTTTGTATTTGCTAAGTATGTTATTAATCGTAGCGATTTCTTTAAACTCTTCCTGCTTTTCTTGTGCCGAGATAAAGGCTTTAAGGAGCTCTTGGTCTTCCGACGAAACGTTTTCGTGCGTGGCCAAATAACGTGGAACTTCGGATGGGTCATAGGAATCCCCCCTGCAATACCCGAGCAATTCAACTTCATTAGCAAAGGTGTTGACGAGTACAATATCAATATCATCGTAAGGGATAAGTTGGCAATAGTCGGAAAAACCGGCGGGTCGCAAGGGTAGTTTAAACGTCTTCTTGGCCTCTTGATACGAGAGACCCTCTTTCTTCATGTACGCTTGCAATAAATAATACTCCATCCTCTCCATATTACTGTAGAGTGCAAATGCCAATTCAGCTTTGAGTATTTTTTTTGCCAATGGCTGAATGTCGAGATCTTCGATGCGTTTTGTCGAATTATCGAACTCCTTTAGCAAAAACGATTTATACTCGTTGGCATTCATTCCCGCGACAGAATCGGTTACATCGAATGGCATGATTTCGGACCTTACAACACGGTTCAAATCGGTGTTTAATCCTGCAAAATAGCCTGAGAAATAGGCTTCGTTCCCGTAGGATGGTTCATCTTTTAACAATCGCGAGCCGGAACGGTACATCTCGGGGAAGTTTATCCATACTTTCGATTCTTGGTCGGGTGCAACCCGAATAGAAGTAGTGAAAAGTTTGCGGTCACTTATAAGTATTTGGGTTGGACTATACACCGTTATAGACGATGAAAATGAGCCGTCTGGATGAATCGGTAACGGCTCGCTCGTTACGGTGCCTGTTATCGGGTTTAGATAATATAGTTCATACTTTTCATGCATGGGAACATAGCCCATTATTTTACCGCTTACATGCGCTTCTCCTTTTTGTAGTTGTGCTTGAAAATTGGCTTCGACCGGGTGTTCCCGTGTGAACTCATCCGGGATACCGGGAAGGGGTACCCGTTGGTCTTCCAGATGAATGCCGTATATTTTGAAACAGTCATCGCAATCGCTCTCTATAAAATCGAACTTGGCTGTTTCAATCGGCAGCGGTTCAAATATCAACTTAAACTCGGCTTCACCGGATTGAGGCATCCAAAACAGCGAATCGAGGTCAATACCTTCGCCATCGCGAATCATGTACTTTTTGCCATCCGCCAGCAGATAGCTGTCCGACGCTATTTTAATCCAACTACCGGGACGAAAATAGGCATCGATATCCAGCACGGTCTTCGTGTCAAATAACGTCACCTTGGCAATTTCCAACGCGAACGTATTGGCAAACACGGCACGTGGCTGCTCGACTATTTTTTCCCGCTGCGCTTGTGCCGATATCGCCACGGCAATCAGCATAAGGGTGAGGACTGTTTTTAGTTTCATACGATTGTTTTTATATTAAAGCATATCGACTTATGACGTTTAATGATTATTGTAACCACGAAAAACATTGACGAGGTCATTTACTTAGAGTAACGCGTCAATGACTTTTTTAATTTCGTTATCGGAGTTCTTGTCATCATAACCGTTGAAAACTTTCCGGATAACGTGATTTTTATCCAATACGAAAAACCGGGGAACACCCATGGCATTATACGCTTTTGTTACATCGCTGTTGCCTTGCAGAAAAGGATAGGTAAACCGGTGCTTAGCTTGGTAATTTTTCAATGTATTCATCTTGTTGCCCCACGTTTCAATGCTCAACACGGTAAGTTGTTGAGGCGGATATTCTTTGGAAATCTTCTCCATGAAGGGAATAGAGAGCAGACACGGTCCGCACCCTATCCCTGTAAAATGTAGTAAAACGACTTCGCTCTGTATCTCTTTTAACGACACCTGATTGCCGTGTGTACCGGTAAGCAAAAAATCGGGAGCAACGGTGCCTTCCATCACGTCAGCTCTTTGCATCTTTTGCCTTTCCATCCTTTCCTTGTAGTCAATGATTTCGTAATCGGCGGGGAAATAATCGGCAACGCTAAAGTTTTCAATTTTCACTTTATTAAATACCGGATTGGAGACAGTGCTTTGATTTTTATTGAACGACATTTCACGCAAGTATTTAAAAGGCAAATTTGTTCGTTTATCTATCCAGATTTCGTACCGCGAGGTGGGGTCATTTCCAAACATGGGCGGAAATGGATTTTTATAGGCTTTGCCAAAAAATTCCACGTTGTGGTCTTCGTGAATAGTCAGTATTACGTGAAGGGTGGTATCGCTTTCTTGGGGTTCAACCGTTATGCTGTCGGTGGTAGTTAAGATGTAGCGAATAATGTTTTTCGTGTAGTTGTAAAAAGGTGGACTAACAAGCCGAAAAGGCACCCCCCTATCCACGTTAAAACTGTCTATTTCTAAAGTTTTCCTATCGTCATCAACCATTACCCGCGCAACTCCGTCGTAAGCCAAACCGATGCGGCTGGTATCATTGGCAAGCAGTTGGATAAAACTCGCGCCAATGGTCGTGTCAGCCGGGTTATCGAACTCCTTCACGTAACGGTTTTTAATTACGTGCGGGGCAGTTTCATAAGGAGTCCACCCAACTATTTCTACATGATACGTTGCCGATTGAATCGCTTCCAGATTTTTCAGCACGGTTTTCAAGTAACTTTCCGTTTCGTTAGATTGCGCGCTGGCAGCCATCACCACGGCAACCAGCAAAAGGGTTAGTAGTGTTTTTGTCTTCATATTGTTCGGCTTTTATTTTTCCATCTCTTCCTTCAGTCTGTTTTCCAAGGCCGCTCTGTTGCTTGGCCTTGGCGCATCCATATCAACAATGTTCCCGTTTTTGTCAATCAAAATATACTTGGGAATGAAATAAACTTCGTACGCGGCATCAACGGCACCGTCAGAGTCAAAGAGTTGCAACCATTCGGGCTTGTCCTCGGAAAGTGCTTTTTGCCACCTGTCAAAGCTATCGCTCACGGAAATACCGATAATGGCTATT
>DUPB01000195.1 GCA_012838585.1 Bacteroidales bacterium | reverse complement strand
CAGCCCGTCGAACCCGATCGACTTTTCGGAGACCACGTAGGAGCCGACCGGGCAGTGCGGCTGCATACCGCCCGACGTGCCCACGCGGACCATGGTGAGTTGAGTGAACTCCTTCTTCACCTCGCGGGTGTTGAAGTCGATATTGGCCAGCGCATCGAGCTCGGTCAGCACGATGTCGATGTTATCGGTGCCAATCCCGTGGGAGAGGGCGGTGACCCGCTTCCCCTTGTAGGTACCGGTCACCGTGTGGAACTCGCGGCTGCGGACGTCCACCTCGATCTCATCGAACAGGGATGCAGCCACCGTTACGCGATCCGGGTCGCCCATCATCACGATCTTGGGCGATAGCTCCTCCGGTTTCACGTGCAGGTGAAATGCACTTCCATCGGGGTTGATGATGAACTCCGATTCGGGTATAATTCGTCTACTCATAGTGTGTGTGGTTTCGTTGGTTGGACGTTACTTCTTGTCCTTGCCCCCTTGCGGACGGGCGATGGCGTCCCGCATATCGGTATCAGCTTGGATATTCTCCATCCGGTAGTAGTCCATGATCCCGAGATTACCCTTGCGGAATGCTTCGGCCATGGCGATGGGCACCTCTGCCTCGGCTTCGATCACCTTGGCACGGGCTTCTTGCGCCTTGGCCTTCATCTCCTGCTCCAGGGCGATGGCCATGGCACGCCGCTCTTCGGCTCTTGCCTGCGCGATGTTCTTGTCAGCTTGCGCCTGATCCATCTGCAGCACGGCACCGATGTTCTTACCTATGTCGATATCGGCGATGTCGATGGAGAGTATCTCGAACGCGGTACCCGCGTCGAGTCCCTTCCGCAGCACCACCTTAGAGATGGAGTCGGGGTTCTCTAGTACCGACTTATGAGAGGTGGATGACCCGATGGACGACACGATGCCTTCCCCAACCCGGGCGAGGATGGTCTCCTCTCCTGCACCCCCCACGAGGCGTTTGATGTTGGCCCGCACCGTGACCCGCGCCTTCGCGATCAGCTGGATACCATCAATCGCCACCGCCGAGACGGGGGGCGTATCAATCACCTTGGGGTTTACCGACATGCGTACCGCTTCCAGCACGTCGCGTCCTGCCAGGTCGATGGCAGTAGCCATCTGGAAGGTCAGTTCTATATTCGCTTTTGATGCCGATACCAGCGCGTGCACCACGTTCTCCACGTGACCCCCCGCGAGGTAGTGCGCCTCCAGGTTGTCGCGCGTCACGTTCTTTAGCCCGGCCTTGTGCGCTTCAATCATCGCGTAGACGATGGTGTGGGGCGGTACCCGGCGGAGGCGCATCAGGAATAGCTGTACCAGCGAGATACGTACCCCGGCAGAGAGCGCGTTGATCCACAAGAAAAACGGCACGTAATGGAAAAAAATCAACAGGAAGATGATGATCACGGCAATCGTGATGATCAATGGAAATGATAAAGACATAATACTTTTTTTTAAGTTGTGTTATTTAGTTGATAAGTCTCTTTCTCTTATATTGACAGTTTGAATATCAGGCAAGTATAGTGTTTGTGTCGTATGCTCAGCCGTTTTCTCTTTTCTTCACGAGGATGTTGTAGCTCTTCACCTTCACCACCTCCACCTCGGTCTCCTCATCGATGAACTCGCCATCGTACGATTTTCCCTCTACCTCCACGTCGTTCACCAGCACTTGGCCGATGGGGTTGAGGCGGGAGAGTGCCACGCCGACATCGCCCACCTCGATCTCCTTGAGGTGACTAACGTCCACGCTTTCCTCGATATTGGTCTCCAGGGCGATTCGTCGGAGCGAGTTCGATTTGACGAGCCAGACGAAGGCTCCTCCCAGCAGTAGGGCGGAGCCGGCAAGCGTGATGTTTCCCGCCGTGCTGCCCATGAACATGTACGCGTAAACGATGCCCCCGATGATGAAGAGGGCGCCCGCGATACCCGCGATGCTGACACCGGGGAGCAGGAATATCTCGATAAGCATGAAGATGATTCCCAATGCTACGAGCCCGATTACAACGATGAGGTTGAGTGTCATACTGTTTAATTGAAAATATTACGTATCTCTTGGTTTCTCGCTTGAATCTCCAAGCGTTCTATCTCTTTGTAAAGCGTGGATGACTCCCTCTCCAGGCGGAGGATCTCGCTGCGCGAGGAGCCGCTGTCGCTACCCCCGGCGGCGTATCGCTCCCTCAGCCCGGCCAGCTCTTGATTCAGCTCCCGCAGTTGGTTCGTCAACCCCTGCGCTTGGGAGTAGATGGAGCGTGCCTGGCTATCCTTAAAGTCGGACAGCGAATGGTAGGTCACCCGGTCATTGATCACGAAGACAAACTCGCCCGTGGCACCCTGCTCCGTGGCCGCTTTCTCTTGTGCCGATGCCCTCAACGCGGAGTAGTCGACATTCTCCCTCCATGAATCCCGGATGGAGGTGATCGCGGCGCGGCGTGCCATGTAGGCCTCCTCCTCCCCTTCGATCAAGGTGACCCGTTCGTTGGGGATAAAGGTGTAGACGCACACCTGTCCTTCGGGTTGGAAGCGGTCTGACGCGAACCACCCGATACCTTTTTGCTCGTCGATGGCCATCATGTAGTCGTT
The DNA here is from genome assembly GCA_012838585.1 of Bacteroidales bacterium. Lineage (GTDB taxonomy): Bacteria > Bacteroidota > Bacteroidia > Bacteroidales > Dysgonomonadaceae > Proteiniphilum. Next base: position 14,831 of record DUPB01000195.1, on the reverse strand, counting down.
GAAGGGCGAGTTGAACGGCATGTTCAGCTGGTTGGGTACCAGGTAGCTGTCCGTTGCCAGGTTGTATCGGGTCACGTACAGGTCATACCCCCCAAAAGATTGATGGTCGGTGGAGGCGAAGTAGATCGTGAGGCCGTCGCTCATCACGAATGGATAGGCCTGGCGGCCGGTGGTGTTGATCGTTTGGGGTAGGGCCTTCTCGTTGCCAAACTCATCGAGCAGCTTCTCCATGGTGAAGAGGTTGGTGCTGCCCGTCTCGTTGCCCCACACATCGTCGCTTCGGGCGAAAAAGACCTTGTTTTGGCGTTCGTTCATGTAGAGCGTCTCCTCGGCTTTTGTCGGCCCCTTGAGAAATTGCCCCAGGGGCATCAACGAGCCGGCAGCACGGCTAAGGTTGTATGCCGAGAGGAACTCTCTCTTGGGAACCACCACGCTGTCGATAAGCTGTACGTCCTCGGTGCGGTTCACCGCGCGTTGTAGCTTGTCGGCGTATTCCCGCTCCTGTTCCAACCGTTCCAGCGCTTCGTTGTTTCTCCGATGAACTTTCTGGTACTTCTCGAACTCCTTCTCAGCCTCCTCGAAGCGGTACAACTTCACGAGCAGCTTGCCCAGGTAGAGGTAGCCTTCGGGGATCTTCTTGGAAGAGGCGAACTCAAGGTATCCCTTCGCTTCCAGTATCTTGCCCGTTTCATAGAGGCAGACGCCCACCCACTGGTTAAGGGGCGCGTTGTCGGGCTTCTCTTGGTATTCTCGCTGAAAAACGGGTAGCGCCTCGGCGTACCGTCCTTCCAGGTACCACCCCTTCGCCTCGTCGAGCGATTGCGCGTGCAGCGGTGCACACAGCAGGATAAAAAGAAAAATAGCCTGTATATATCGAATTTTCATTGAGTCGTTTAATTTTAGACGGTTCAAAGATAGCAATTTGTTTCCTTTTCGCTCCATATTTCCCTGGATAATTTATTTTTATACCTTTGTTGTCTCGAATTACCCACCTTTCATTTCATACGTTATGCAAGAGAAAATAGTTATCCTCGATTTTGGTTCGCCGACCACGCAACTGATAGGCCGCCGCGTGCGGGAGCTGAACTGTTATTGCGAAATTTTTCCTTATCACAAGTTTCCTGTTGATGATCACTCCGTTAAGGGTGTGATCCTTTCGGGCGGTCCTAAGCCGGTTAACGACCTTGACTCACCGGGTGCTTCTGCTTCATCAGGCGTTGCCCCGTCGGCAGGCGCTTCAACATCAGCCGATGTTTCATCGTCGGTGGGCGTTTCCCCCTCAAAGGGGGAACCTTTCTCCTCCAACGTTTCCAACCCGTTCGTGGCGAAGTTAAACGAGCTACGCGGAAAGTACCCCCTGTTGGCGGTTTGCCCCGCGAGGCAAAAGGGTTTGCACGGCGACTTCCCGGCAGGCTTCCCGGTACACGCGCCGGAACTGTTTCATGCCGAGGAGGGGAAGAAGATAGTGGATAGCTTTCTGACAACTTGCGGTGTGGCGAGGGAGTGGACCCCCGCATCGTTTATCGCGACCACCGTGCGGCAGCTTAAGGAGATGTTGGGCGATGACAAGGTAATCCTTGCCCTCTCCGGGGGGGTGGACTCATCGGTTGCCGCGGTGCTGCTGAATAGGGCCATAGGGAAGAACCTTACCTGTATTTTCGTGGACCACGGACTGTTGCGGAAGAACGAATTCGAAACCGTGCTGGAGAACTACGAGCACTTGGGGCTTAACGTGATTGGCGTGGATGCGAAGGAGCATTTTTACCGGGAGCTGCAAGGGGTAACCGATCCGGAGCAAAAACGAAAGATCATCGGGAAAGGGTTTATCGACCTGTTCGAGAGCGAAGCGAAAAAGCTGGAAGGGATCCAATGGCTTGCCCAGGGGACCATTTACCCCGATATCATCGAGTCGATCTCCCTCACCGGTACCACCATCAAAAGCCACCACAACGTGGGGGGGCTTCCCGAGAAGATGCACCTGAAGCTGTGCGAGCCGTTGAAGATGCTATTCAAGGACGAGGTGCGCGCGGTTGGACTGGAGTTGGGGATGGCGCCTCACCTGATTCACCGTCACCCGTTTCCCGGCCCCGGGCTGGGTATCCGTATCTTGGGGGAGATCACCCCGGAGAAGGTACGTATCACCCAGGAGGCTGACGCTATCTTTATCTCTCACCTGCGCTCTTCCGGTCTGTACGACCGGGTGTGGCAAGCAGCTGCCATCCTGTTGCCGGTTCGGTCGGTGGGCGTCACGGGTGGCGAACGCACCTACGAGTACACCATCGCCTTGCGGGCCGTGAGCTCCATCGATGCCATGACGGCCGACTGGGTTCACCTGCCTTACGACTTCTTGGCGACGGTCTCCAACGAGATTATCCATCAGGTGAAGGGGGTAAATCGCGTGGTGTACGATATCTCTTCCAAGCCGCCCGCGACCATCGAGTGGGAGTAGGTTAACCAGCAGGTGGGTGATGCGGCGGGAGTGAGGCACGGCGGGAGTGAGGCACGGCGGGGTAGGTGCGCGGGTTGGGTTATTCCGGCTGTTTCTGTGGCACCGGCTGCTTAAGCTCCGGGTACGCGATGCGTGTATGGTAGACGGTGAGTAGCTTGTCGACAAACACCTCTTTGACGGTTTGGATGTCGCGGAACGTCAATGGCGACAATCTAAAGTAGCCCTCCTCTAACTGCGTGTCGATGATCTTTTCTACTAACCCGCGAATCGAAGCCTCGTTATACTCCTTCAAGCTGCGTGAGGCGGCTTCTACCGCGTCGGCCATCATCAGGATGGCGGTCTCTTTTGAGAAGGGGTCGGGGCCGGGATACCTGAAATCGGCCTCGTTAATCTCTTTGCCGGGGTTCGCGTTTTTCCACGAGGTGTAGAAGTACCTGGTCACGCTGGTGCCGTGGTGGGTCTCGATGAAATCGATGATCTGCTTCGGCACGTTGTTTTTTTGGGCGATTTTTACCCCATCTTTCACGTGGTTGATGATGATGCGGGCACTCTCTTCAAAAGGTAGCCCCGCGTGGGGGTTCATGCCCGGTGGCTGGTTTTCGGTAAAGAAGGCCGGGTTCACCATCTTCCCGATGTCGTGGTATAGGGCTCCCGTCCGTATGAGCGAGCCGTTGGCTCCCAGCTTGCTGGCCGCCGCCATGGCCAGGTTAGAGGTCTGCAGCGAGTGTTGGAACGTGCCCGGTGCCTTTTCCGACAGCTCTTTCAGCAGCGGTCGGTCGATGTTGGAGAGTTCCACCAGCGTGACCCCCGAGATGAAGCCGAATGAGCGCTCCACGAGGTAGACCAGCGAGTAGGAGAAGAGGATCAGGATGAAGTTAATCAGGAAGTAGACCAGCATCACCCAGTCGGCCTCCTTCACGGTACCCTCTTGGTGTAGCACCAGTCCCAGGTAGACTACGATATAGGTAAAGAGGATAAAGAAGGCGCTTTTTATCAGTTGCGATCGTTCCGATAGCTCTTTCAGCACGAAGATGGAGGTCATGGCCGCCAGCATCTGGATCACGACGAACTCGAACGGGAAAGGCACCATGAGCGAGCTCAGCATAATGGTCGCGAGGCTCGCGAAGAGGGCGGTACGCGAGTCGATGAAGGTACGGATCATGATGGTCGCGATCACGTAGGGGATGATGTAGACGTTGAACAGGTTGAAGTGTATCGTGATCGCGGTGAGTGCCACGAAGAAGACGATAAGCGATACCATGAAGAAAACCCGCTTGCGGCTTTTGAACTCCAACGGCCGGAAGTAGAGCAGGTAGGTGTAAAAGCTGCCGAGGATCAGTGTCACCAGCAGGAGGTGACCCAGGATTTTTGAGACATTGGCGCCGCTCCCACCGCTCCGCTCGTCGGACACCCGTTTAAGCGACGAGAGGATGTTGTAGGTGTGGGTATCCACGATCTCCCCTTGATCGATAATCCGTTGCCCTTGCTGCACCATTCCCCGGCTAATGTCTACCTGCTGCACGAACTCCCTCCTTGCTTTCTCGGAGGTATTGGCGTCGTAGACGATGTTTTCGCGGATGTAATCGTTGATGTTCGCGGCTTTAAGCGTGTTGAGCTCTGTCCCTTCCGGTGCATCCGCGAGCACTTTCTCGTAGGCCGAGCGAATCGTGAAGAAGTCATCTATCTCCCTGGACTCCGCCACGTTGCCCCTCTTTAAGCGTAGGGCCCCGGTACGTGAGGCATGAATACGGTCATAGTCTTCCGAGCGCATGATGCCGTTGTCGTAGATGTCGACCAGCTTTTTGCGCAGGTAGACCTTCAGCTTGGGAGGGAGCTCGGATAGCCTGGCGCTCATGTTGACATCCACGTCAAAGTTGGCCAACGCGTCCGCTTGCACGTCATCGTTGACGGTAAAGTAGGGCTCGTAGAATTCCAGGATGCTGTCTTGTTCTGCCTTGAGTTGATTAGCCGGCTTATAAATCGGGAAGTCAAAAGGGGCGGTTAACAGGCCATACTGCCACGGCCTCCCTTCGTCAAACGAGTAGCTGAAACTGCTTTGTTTGGGGAAAATATAGGTAATCAGCAAGATCGCCACGATGAAAGTTAGCGGCACAAACAGTTTGGTCCGGATACGGAACTGTCTCTTTTTCCTGGTTTGGGTTGTGCTCATAAGGACTATTTTTCATCAAATAAACAAAAAAAAAACGACATATTACCGTTTTATACAAAAAAACTCCACGGGGCAGTGCATCAAATCAGATCGTTCCCAGGTGCGGATAAAGTGCGGGCGGTCATTCAAATAGTGATCCACGAATGCGGAAGAAGTGTACACGGCCGAGCTGCAAGGATTAGGTGGTAGATTCAAATCGTGACCCACTCCTTGGGAATCATCTCCGCGACACGGCTCTGTGCCCGGGAGTCTTGGTACCACTGTCGAGGGGCGATGACCGTTTTGTTTTCGTTATCGTTAAGCCACGCGGCCCACCAACTGTAGGAACTATTCGCGATGATGTTGTGCTTGCAAAGCGACATTAAGCGAAAATCGCTATGCAGCCCCTCGTCGCTTTGCTCTACAAAGAGCATGGGGTGGTCGCTTTTAAAGTTGGCTTTTACCCATTGTATATCGTCGGAAAAGATAAAAAGAAGGGGGTTGTCGGTTTTATGGGCCATGATGTTCACGGCGTTTTGATAATAACTCATTGAGCAGACGCCATGGTGTTTGTTGGCTCTCGGGTTATTCACGTAATCGCCTCTACGAAAATGGAGGGAGACCGACGCTGAATTTTCTATACGCTGTTTGATACTCAGGAGGTAATCATTTACGATAGGCTCTCTGAATGTAAATTCGTCTCGGATAATATCGGCCACGGGTGCGAAATGTTGTTCACTTTGCCAGTACCCATCAAGGTAGACTTGGGCACCACAGCGTGCGATCTTTTTCGTGAAATCCGCGACGCCCCTATCTTTTATCCGGACGGGACAAAAGAAATTTCCCCAGCGTTTTTTCCTGATCGCTTTCACTTCCTCTGCCGTCGCTATCTCGGTGTTGATCATCAGTTTGTTCAACTCGAAACCCCGCTTGGTATGGTGAATGGCATCGGCTTCCAAGAAAGTGAGGTCCAGTTTTAAAGGCAACTCTTTTTCGAACGCCACCCTTTTTGCCGCGGCGTACTGGAACATTTGGTTGCCAAGCCCTCCTTTGAGTCGAACGATTACCATAGCATTATTATATCAGTGTTTTACTAAAAACAGGTGTATTGGCGACCTCGAGTGGAACGATTACCATGCGTTCATGTTATGAGTGTTGGTTTGTACAACTTGTACGTGTAACCTGGTGTCGAAAGACTACCATACGTCAATTTCTTTTTTCTGAAAAATTGGGATGTTCAAGAAATACCACCTGATCTTGCCGGGATGGTATACCCGTTTGGTTACCAGTGGGATCCCCAGAAGCTTGAATTGCGAGTGCCGGTAGTGAAGGCTTCGGTCGAGGGTGAACCCATGCTCCCCGGCAAAGCTGGCTTGAAAACGGTCAGCGTGTTTGCGGTCCTCGCGCCGTTTTTTTATTTTTTTGACCCCTTTATCGGTGGTAAGGGCGTTTACCCTGTTTTTGTAGATATACATGATATCCGGAACCGACACGATCCTTTTCGCGAAGAAGACCGCCTGAAGCGAAAACATTCTATCCTCTGCCAACCTGCCCAATTCAAAACGTAGGTTCTGCTCCTTTAGAAACGACAAGTTGAACAGGTACCTCCAGCAGGCACCGTAGTTACACACGTTGGTCGCTTTGATTTTATCCTCCGTTTTAGTGTATATCGCATGGTACTGCACCCGCTGCGTCTGCTTTGGAAAACGTTCAAAGAAAAAGCCGCAAAATGCGATCTCGGCATCGGTGTTAACCATCGCTTGCACCATTTTCTCGTGGAAATCTAAGGTGATGGCATCATCGGCATCCATGAAATGGATGTATTCACCGCTGGCCGCTTCGATACCCCTATTGCGGGCACTGGAAGGACCCTCGTTTTCTTGATACAGGTACCTGACCGACGGATATTGACGAGCCACTTGGGCCGTGTTATCGGTGGAGCCGTCATCTACCACTATAATTTCCAGGTTTTTGTGGGTTTGGGCAAGTAGGTTTTCGATACATTGCGCCAAATACTCCCCCGCGTTATAGGCCGGAATAATCACCGAGACAAGCATTGAGTCACTCATAATCATTATCCTTTACGTGAACCATTTAACAAAAAAGAGGGAGAACCTGCCCGTTGCCACCCCCGGTATCTTGAAGTGGTGTTTTCGGGCAAAACGATGGCGAAATGTTTTCATGTAACGCATGTCACGATGCTTTTTCTTGCGGTGAGCCCGGTCCCGACTGGTCATGATGGAGCCTTCGCGAAGGATGTAGGTGTAGACAGCATTTGGAACGACAACTACCCCCTTGGAAAAATAGACGGCACTCAACGAAAAGGGCAAATCTTCAATGAGTCGTCCCTCCATAAACCGCAGGTTATGCTTTTCAAGTAGGCTTCTATTAAACAAGTAGCGTGTTGAAAACCCCCATTTGCCGACGTTCGTGACTTGTAACTTGTCGTTTATGGTGGTCAACAGCAAGCGCTCTTTAAACAGCATGGTGCGGTGAGGTTTCGGTTCGTTAACCATTCCGGAGCAAGCTATCTCCGCCCCTGTTTCCTTGATGGCTTTAACCATCTCTTGGTAAAAACCGGTATTGATCTGGTCATCTACATCCATGAAATGGATGTACTCTCCCTTGGCATGGTCTATACCGCTGTTTCTGGCGACAGAAAGGCCACGGTTACGGGGAAGGTTTATTATTCTCACGGGATATTCCGAAGCTATCATCAAAGAGTTATCCGTGGAACCATCGTTTACCACGATCACATCCAGGTTGGTATAGGATTGGCCAAGGATATTGTCCAGGCAATCCCTTAGGTAGGCTTCACCGTTAAACACGGGAATGATGACAGATACCAATGGTTGTTCCATTCTCTTTGGTTGTAGGGTTATAACTCGAAGGTCGACTTCTCGGGCAGGATGGTTTCAAATGCCTGCTCAATCTCTGTCATTACCCGCTCGTAATCGCGGATATGTTGGTTGTCATTCAGGCAAACCAGCTTGTAGCTTTGATCGTAGAGTGCCTTGATCGCTTGCTTTGACCGCAACAGCAGCGGGAACATCTTCGTGTCTTGGTAGGTGTTGTAGGGGTTGAAGCGGGAGCGGCAGATTTGCCAGGTGCGGAACAGCTCCTGCGTGTAATCGTCAGGGCTACGGAAGCGGTTCTCCGAAACGGCCGTGAGTCGGTCACCCGCGTACTCCCACACCTCTTCGAAGGTCGACTTCAGGTAGGGCTGCGCGTTGTGCGGGGTGATGAGGGTCACGAATTTGCCGTACGGTTTCAGCAGGCGTGTGAGCCTCGATTTTTTCCCGTACGAGGGGTGGAACCACTTGTCGTGATCCCGTTTGAGTACTTCCCGTTTGTTGAAACGCTCGTTGATGACGCGGATGTTGTTCTTCAAACATTTGGCCCATAGCCCCAGCCCGGAGTTGTAGCGGAAGGCGGCAATGTCGTTGGGCAGTCCGTCCCGGAAGAACCGCTCTTTGGGGAGGTGATTGATGATGAAAAAGTCATCGTTGAAATAGACGAACTGGTCGGCTAAGTTAGGTATCTTGTGGAGGTAGATCTCGATGAGGGAAGAGTTAAACACGGGCAGGAACTTCTCCGGGATATAGTCGGTGTGGCTCACCAGTTGCAACTTGGGATGGGAGGCGTTGAGCCACTTCGGCTTCTGGTCGCACGTGACGAAATGGACCTTCCTAACCCAGGGGGCGAATTTTTCCACTCCCCGGAACCAGTACTTTAAGAACCCGTGATCCCGAAAGCGGGCTTCCGACACCTCGTTCTTCGTGTTGTTGATCTTACCGGAATATTTGGCAAAATCGGCCTTCCAGTTCGGGTCGTCCATATCGACCCAGGTTACTACAAAATCAATCTCCATCGCTTCTGTTGTTTATTGATTCAACTCTCGCATTTGCTTGTTGTTTGCTTTCAAGCTCGACTGAAGCTCGTTTTGCGACCCATCAGCTGCTTGTTCGCTAAAAGAAAAGAACTCAGCTTCGCTGCACTTTTGCTCGCAACGGCATAACACGAACAAGTTCGTTTTCTGCTCGTCTTACTTAACGCAAAAGTTCACTATCGCTCAAACAGCTTTTCTTTTTTAACGCGAACTTCGCAGGATGTGTCCCCACAAAACGAGCTAAGGTCTTCACCTTGAAAGCAAGCAATAGCAGTAATGCAATTTTTTACTTTTTAGGCCGAAAGGGAGAGGGTGTTAATCGCCCCCTCGATTCGGCGGATGGTCTCTCTCTTACCGATTAGCTCGGTAATCACGAATATGGCGGGTCCCTTGGGCTCTCCCACGATGGCGAGCCGTAACGCGTTCATGATGCCACCCATGTTGAAGCCGTTGTCGCTGATCCACTGCTTCACGGTCGTTTCCTGGTGGTTGGCGGAGAAGTTCTCCATCGACCCGAACAGCGCGATTAACTGCCGCATTTGGTCGGGTGTCTCCTCTTTCCACCGCTTGCGGACCGTCTTCTCGTCGTAGCTCGTTGGTGCCTCGAAGAAGAAGTATGACTGCTCCCACAGCTCTTTCAGGAAGTGGACCCTATCTTTGACCAGCCCCACGATCCGGGCCACCTTTTCGATGGAGACCGAGATACCTTTCTCCTCCAGGGTGGGGTGAAATTGCTCGGCGATCACCGGGTTGGGCATCTTCATAATATATTGGTGGTTATACCACTTTGCCTTATCTATATCGAACTTGGCGCCGCCCTTGCTGCACCGCTCGAAAGAGAAGGCTTGGATAAGCTCGTCCAGCGTGAATATCTCCTGCTCCGTGCCGGGGTTCCATCCCAGGAGGGCGAGGAAGTTGATAACCGCTTCGGGCAGGTAGCCGGCTTCGCGGTAACCCATGGAGAGCTGCCCCGATGCGGGGTCTTTCCACTCCAACGGGAAGACCGGGAATCCCAGGCGGTCGCCGTCCCGCTTGCTCAGCTTCCCGCTTCCTTCCGGTTTCAGCAAGAGTGGCAGGTGGGCGAACCTCGGCATGGTCTTCTCCCAGCCCAGGTTTTGATAGAGCCAGACGTGCAACGGGGCGGAGGGAAGCCACTCTTCGCCGCGGATCACGTGCGTTATCTTCATGAGGTGGTCATCCACCACGTTGGCCAGGTGGTAGGTGGGTAACTCGTCGGCCGACTTGTAGATTACCTTGTCGTCGAGCACCGATGAGTTGACGACTACCTTGCCCCGGATCATGTCGTCGACCGTGATCTCTTTTTTGGGTTCAATCTTCACCCGTACCACGTACTGGTTTTTTCGGTCGATTAGCTGTTTGGTCTCTTTTTCTCCTAACGTGAGCGAGTTACGCATCCGGCCGCGGGTGGACGCGTCGTACTGGAAGTTGGGAACCTCTTTCCGCTTCGCGTCCAGCTCCTCGGGGGTGTCGAACGCGATGTAGGCCGCACCTCTCCCCAGCAGCCGGTGCACGTGCTCCTTGTAGATCTCCCGCCGTTGCGACTGCCGGTACGGTCCGAAGTCACCCCCTTCGCGGGGACTCTCGTCAAACGGCAATCCCAGCCAGTCGAACGCCTCTTGGATGTACTCCTCCGAGCCGGGGACAAACCGGGTTGAGTCGGTATCCTCGATTCGCAGGATAAAGTCCCCTCCCCGCTGTTTCGCGAAGAGGTAGTTGTATAGGGCAGTACGCACCCCGCCAATATGCAGCGGCCCGGTGGGACTGGGGGCGAAACGAACCCTTGTTTTTTGATGTTGCATACGATGATACTGTGTTTATTACTCTGTGTATGAGGCCTTTGATTATGTCGGTTGCCTACGGTAATCTTACGTTTTTACTGTATGATCCCCTCGGGATTGAACATAGCTGTTACAAAAATAGAGAAAAATGGCGAGGATGTGAAATTTGAGCCAGATATAACCTGGATTCGTTCCCGAGGTTGAAAAGCAGGTCGATGATACTCAGGTTAGGAAGGAACCCCAATCTCTCGCTAAAAACCTGGTAATAGGGGGGCGTGGTGAGGCAGGAAGGACGCTTGGGGTGAATCGCCTCCCTCAGGTCGATGATACGTTCATCGGTTTGGTCGCTTTGGTCAAGTTGTTCACTCTGTTCTGCTTGCCCTTTCTGTTCCTGTTGTTTGCTTCCTTTTGTCTGTCGTTTCCTTTCCAGTTTCCCGTTTTCTTGAAAAGTTCCTTCCCCACTCGGTTGTTGGTTCTCGTTTGGACACTCAATATAGCGGGTAGTGTATGAAACGGGCGTCTCGATGCCGATAAGTCGGCAGACAAGTTGCCGTAGCCGCTCGTTAAAGTCGTGGAGGAACGGGATTCTCTGCTCGTAAAAGGGCCTGAATTCATCCTCGTAATAGGGGAAGAAAGGGGTAGAGTTGTAGGCCGATAGTATCGCGTTCCAGTGGAGGTGTCGCCAATGGCCGTGATCCGAGATCCGCGTGTCCCTCATGGGGGCGGTGTCACTTTTCGCCTTCTCCACCGGGATACTTAACGTCATCGGCCCGTTGGCTCCCGCGATCACGCACCGGTTGCGGTACGACTGCTTTTGGTAATGGTCGTGTACCTCGACCTGGGCGCTGTGGGCATGAAGTAGCGCGGCGTAGTACTCCACGGGAGCGAGGTAAAAGGAGGGCAGGAGTACCCGTTTCACGCGGGGATGTTCGCGTTTCGGAACAGCCGCTTCCATCGTATCCTCCCTTTAAACCAGCCCCGGTCTTTCTCCAGCGATAACCAGATGAGCCTGGGTTGCCCCACGATATGGTCTTCGGGCACGAATCCCCACACGCGGGAGTCGGCCGAGTTGTGGCGGTTATCGCCCATCATGAAGTAGTAGTCGAACTTGAAGGTATACGCATCGGCCGCCTCCCCGTTGATGTAGACCACCCCGTCGCGGTAGGCGAAGTCGTTCCCCTCGTAATTCTTGATGCAGCGCTCGTAGGCCGCCACCTTGAAGTCGACGTCCCCATCGAAGGTGAGGGTCGCCCCTTTCTTGGGTATCCATATCGGGCCGTAGGTGTCCCGGGTCCACCCGCCGTCATGATCGAGCGGGTAGTAGTAACCTATGCTGGGTTGCTCCTTCTCTTTGATCACGTTCCAGACGAATGGCTTGGCTTTTACTTTCTCTACTATCTCTCCTGTCATGGGGATACTAAAGTAGAGCCTGCCGTTATTGCCATCGCGGGCAAACAGCCCGAAAAGTGCCATGCTTAGGCTATCTACCCCTGTTAAGTCTTGCGAGCGGGATACCAGTTGCCCGTAACTCTCCAGCGTGTAGTCGGCCTTGTTGATTCCCAGTTCCGTGAATAGCTCCGTTGAGAGCTGGGTTCCGTCGGTATGGATCATGTAGTTGTGTTGCGCCAGGCGAGGGTTGGGCAGGTACTGCCCGTCGATGTATACCGTGTCGTTCCTCATCTCCAGGGTCTCTCCCGGAAGCCCGATGCAGCGCTTCACGTAGTTCTCCCGCCGGTCCACCGGGCGGTATACCACCTCGCCATACGAGCGCTTGTCGGCACGTATCCCGGCGCTCCCCTCGGGATGACGCTTAGCCAGGGAGTAGAAGTCTTCGGCCTGTCGGTTTAGCGCCACCGTGTCGCCCGTGGGAAAGTTGAAGACCACGATGTCGTTGCGTTTTACCTCCCCGAATCCTTTCAGCCGCCGGTACTTCCATTGCGGTTTCTCGAAGTACGATTTTCCTCCCACCACCGGCATGGTATGTTGCGCCAACGGGAAAGAGAGCGGGGTGATGGGTGAGCGGGGACCGTAGCTGAGCTTGCTGACCGCCAGGAAGTCGCCCACCAACAGCGACTTCTCTAACGAGGAGGTGGGGATCTGGTAGTTCTGGAAAAAAAAGGTGTTGATGAAGTAGACCGCGATCAGCGCGAATATGATGGCATCGACCCACTCCATGGTTTTTCGGACCGCTTTGCTTTTCGATCGCTTCCAGAAGCCCCAAGGTATGAACTTGGTGATGTAAATGTCCAGTATAAACGGGATGACCAATAACACCCACAAAGAGCGTGCCCATAGGGCGAACAGGAGGGTAAGTACCATCCACGTGGCACACCAGATCCATTGGCGGCGACTCGCGTTTTGAAATCGCTCGCGCAACGTGGGGCGAGCGGTTTTATCTTGCCGGGTTTGTTGATGAGTACGCGGTTTTTTGCTCATAGGTTATCGTTATTTTGTTGGCTAAATAGTTTACTTCAAGTTAAGCAGGTCGTTCATGGTGAGGAAGCCCCTCTTCCCTTTCGTGAACTCTGCCGCCAGTACCGCACCCAGGGCAAATCCCTTGCGACTTTTCGCCTCGTGCGTGATGCGGATGGTGTCGACCTCCGACTCGTAGATCACGCTATGGATACCGGGCACTTCGCCTTCGCGAAATGCTTCCACATGCAGCGTGTCGGGCTCATCGTCCTCTAGTGACCACCTCTGCTTCCGCTCCAGCTGTTCCAGGATCCCCTCGGCGAGCGTGATCGCGGTGCCGCTAGGCGCATCCAGCTTGTGGATGTGGTGGGTCTCCTCCATCCGCACATCGTATTCGCCGAACCGGTTCATCATCCGGGCGAGCGCCTTGTTGAGCTCGAAGAAGAGGTTGACGCCCAGGCTGAAGTTAGAGGCGTAGAAAAAGGCCGAACCCGCTTGCTCGCACGCCTTCTTCACCCGGTCCACCTGCTCCAGCCACCCAGTCGTACCGGAAACAACTGGTACACCCGCCTCGAAGGCGAGCAGGTAGTTCCTCACGGCGCTGGTGGGCGCGGTGAACTCGATCGCCACGTCAGCGCTCTTGAACTGGGGTGAGGCGAACTTCTCCTCTTCATGCAGATCGATGGTGGCGACGATCTCGTGGCCCCTCTCGCGGGCTACTTTCTCGATCTCTCGCCCCATCTTGCCGTAACCAATAATTGCTATGTTCATACGACAAAAGTACGTGAAAAAACAGCTTAATCCAAGCGAGCACGCTAAAAACATCACGTTCAAGCTACTTAGCCTCATTGTTTCACCCTAACGTGGTTTCCTTAAAGCCATTCATGCTCTTTGTACCACGCGACTGTCTTGGCGACACCTTCCCTTAGCCTGTGTGCGGGCGTGAAGCCGATGGCTTCCCGGAGAGGGGTGATATCACATGCCCAGTTACGTTGCTTCATGATATTGTACTTGTCGCTGTTAAAGGTAGTGGTCTTCCCGAACAGGGCGGCACACTTCTCGCTGAGGAAAGCGGCCGGCTTCACGATCCACAAGGGAGCCTTTACCCGCAGCACCCGTTTTCGTCGCAGCATCTCCTGCACGATCGCGTTAAACTCGCTGTCGGTATAGCTGTCGCCGTCCGATACCAGGAACTCCCTTCGGGTAATCCCCTTCTCCAAAAGCGTGAAGATGATCTTCACCAGGTCTTCGCTGTAGATGAACGACAAACGCTGCTCCTTGAAGCCGGCACCCACGTTCAAACCGCTTTTAACTGCTTTCATCAGGATGAGGTAATCTTTGTCGCGCGGGCCGTACACACCTGTGGGACGAAGGATCAGGTAGGGGAAGTTGTCGAGGCTCTTCAGGTAGTTTTCCGCTTTCAGTTTGCTCCTCCCGTAGGCGGTGTTGGGGTTGGGAACGTGATCCGCTTCGAAAGGGGTGTACCCCACTTCGTCGCCTATGCCCAGAACACCGAGCGTGCTCATCAGCACGAAAGCGTCGGGTTGCACTCCCTCCTCGATAAGTGCATCGGCCAAATGGCGGGTATGGGTGTAGTTCACCCGGAAAAAATCGGCTTCGCGGAGTGCCTGCGTCGCTCCGGCGATGTGGAGGATGTAGTCGAAGCGCCCCTGTTGATCCGCGAACGAGCGCAATTGTTCCCTAAGCCTCTCTTTGTCGTGATACGGCAAATCGATAAAGTGAATCCGCTCGTCTTGCAGGTAAGCACGGCTACTGCTCTTTCGGATGCCGGCCCACGTGTCGAAGCCCAGCTCAAGGGCCCTGTCCACAGCCGTGCTCCCGATAAAGCCACTGGCACCCGTGATAAGAATTTTCTTCCCTTTCATTGCTGATTTCTTAATGATGGATCGTCCTGCAAAAATAACGATTGTTGCCCTATTTGCGAAATTTGGCTGCACCCTTTTGATAGATGTGAGAAACCTGAAACATAGGGGCAGTATCAAATTTTTTTTATTACTTTGCAGTAATAACTTAGCTTTTGTCTTTATGTTTATTATTTGCTTTCAGCTTTGGCTGAAGCTCGTTTTCATGCGATAGATATTTGCTACGTTCGGCAAAGTCAAAGCAAGCTTT
>DUPB01000194.1 GCA_012838585.1 Bacteroidales bacterium | reverse complement strand
TAAGCCTCCGTAATCACTACGCAGCGAATAAAAACATAGTTAAGGTTTTGGTTGGATTAAAAAATCAATGCGCGTAATTCAATTATCAATGAATCTACACTGCGAATGTAACCAAAAAGGGGGGGGGGAGACGATACTCTTTCCCTCTTTTTGTTGAAAGTGGGGAATTTTTCCCCACTTTAAGAAATGATTCCTTATTTATTTCTCTTTAGCCCAGCTGTGGCATGAATTATTAATTTGGTGATGAACGCCGTAAATTTTTTTTATTATCGGAATTACTGTATTTTTGCAACCTGTAATATACTGGGTCCGGTAGCTCAGCTGGATAGAGCAACAGCCTTCTAAGCTGTGGGTCGTGGGTTCGAATCCCGCCCGGATCACGCTAACAACGAACCATAAAAAGCGACAGGTAGACAAGCCGCTATTTTAGTTCCATAAAAGCGGCTTTAGATATGGAAAATCAAAAATAGTTAGTGCAGATGGACTCGATTTACCTGGTGATTGTAATCATCCTCCTGGCCCTGGCCATTTTGGATCTGGTAGTAGGGGTATCGAACGATGCGGTGAATTTCCTCAACTCGAGCATCGGTTCAAAAGTGGCCCCCCTGTGGGTCATTTTCATGATGGCCTCGATTGGCGTGCTGATCGGCACCCTGTTTTCAAGCGGGATGATGGAGATAGCCCGAAGTGGGGTATTTTACCCGGCTAAGTTCACCTTTCCCACCATCATGATACTTTTCTTGACGGTGATGCTGACCGACGTGGTGCTTTTGGACCTGTTTAACACTTTAGGCTTACCCACCTCCACCACCGTATCGTTGGTATTCGAACTGTTGGGGGCAGCCGTTGCCGTCTCACTATTCACGGTATGGACCTCCGGGTCGGGAGAAAGCCTGGCCGAATATATCAACAGCGGGAAAGCGTTGGCCATCATCGGGGGCATCTTCATCTCCATCGCCATCGCTTTTGTCCTGGGTACCATCATCATGTACCTCTCCCGCCTTATCTTCTCGTTTAATTACGCCAAGCCCTTTAAGTACCTTGGTGCCTTATGGGGAGGCATCGCGCTCACCACGATAACCTATTTCGCCGTTTTCAAAGGGCTGAAAGGTAGCGTGTTGGTTACCGAGGAGTTCCTTTTGTACCTTGAGCACAACATGGGCAGTGCCCTCCTCTACACCTTGATCGGGTGGACGTTGCTGATGGCCCTCCTGCAGCACCTCTTCCGGGTAAACATCCTGAGGGTAATCGTCCTGGCAGGTACGGCCGCCCTGGCGATGGCTTTCGCGGGGAACGACCTGGTGAACTTCATCGGGGTCTTCATGGCCGGTTTCGACTCGTTCCAGATCGCTCAAGGTGTGGCCGCGGCGGGCGGGGATATCAACGGGTTGTACATGGGCAAGCTCTCCGAGCCGGTAGTAGCACACTTTGGCTGGCTGCTAGGGGCTGGGATTATCATGGTGCTGGCCCTATGCTTCTCAAAAAAATCCCGCACGGTAACACAAACGGAGGTGAACCTAGCGCGGAAGGGGGAGGGTATCGAGCGCTTTTCATCCTCGCCGCTCTCCCGCTCCATCGTAAGGGGCAGCATCGCTATCGGTAAGCCGATTGGCAAGCTTATCCCAAAAACGGTCAAGGAGTTTATCAACAAACGATTTGCACCAGTACCGCTTAAGAACAACGCGCCGTTCGACCTGATACGCGCATCGGTCAACCTAACCATAGCCGCACTGCTCATATCCCTTGGAACGTCGTTAAAGCTCCCGTTATCCACCACCTTCGTCACCTTTATGGTGGCCATGGGTACATCGCTCGCTGACCGCGCCTGGGGGCGTGAAAGTGCCGTTTACCGGGTCAACGGGGTACTGACCGTGATATCGGGTTGGTTGTTAACGGCGTTCGTGGCGTTCACCGCGGCCTTCTTGGTGGGATTGTTCCTGATGTGGGGCGGCAAGATCGCGATCGCGATCATGGTGTTGTTAGTATTTTTCTTGTTGTACAAATCAAGCCGACTACATACCCGGCTAAAGGACAGAGAGGAAAGGCAACAACAGTATTTGTCAACCGAAGCGGAGCTAATTACTGAAACCAACAAAGAGTTGCACCGGGTAATGGAAAAAACATTGTCGGTTTAC
>DUPB01000193.1 GCA_012838585.1 Bacteroidales bacterium | reverse complement strand
TTTCAACTTAAAGAATATGAAAAAGATTTTCAGAACCATAGTTAAATATCGCCTATCCTCTATTCTCACGTTGATTAGCCTGGTGGTGGCCTTCTTGGGCATTATCGTGCTCACGCTCTACGTGTCGTATGAGCGCAGTTTCGATGGGTTTCACAAGAACAGGGACGATATCTACTTGCTGTCGTTCAATAACCAAGGAGGCTCATCCCTGCCGGTGCCAATGAGTGAGTTGATTAAAGCCAATGTGCCCGAAATTGAAAAAAGCGCCATTATGCGCGAATGGTGGAATAACGAGTTTTGTCGTGTCGATCAAACACGGAAAGATGCCGTGGTTTATAACTCGATGAGCGCTTCAAGCGATTTTTTCACGATGTTCGATTTTCCACTTTTGGCGGGAGATCCGCGAACGGTGCTTGCTAAACCCAATAGCGTGGTGATTTCGGAAAAGATGGCAAATAATATCTTCGGCACTACCGATGCAATAGGAGAAACACTGCTAGCAAGTGGAGTGGAATTAACCGTAACGGGGGTAATGAAAAACATGCCCCACAACACATCGTTCAGGTCAGAGGCTTTTGTTTCACTTATCCCCGAAGAGATGGACGATTGGGCCGAGTGGGGTTTCAGCATTTTCTTTCAACTCAAAAAAGGAACCGATAAGGCGATAGTGGAGGCTAAAGCCACGGGATTAGGGAGAATGGCCGAAATTATCGCGATGATGAACGAACGTCCCAATATAGAGAACGTTGCGATCGACATGATTCCCCTGTCGCGATTGCACTATAATTCACGAGGACACATGTTTCCATCGGTAAACAAAAACGTATTGAACATTTTATCACTGCTTATCGTAATACTGCTGGTGATGGGAATTGTGAACTTTATCAACTTCTCCACATCACAAGCCCCGTTGCGGGCCAAGTCGCTCTCGGTACAGCAAATCTTGGGCGAAATGAGATGGAAAGCCCGCGGGCAAATCGTTGGCGAAGCGGTGATACTGTCGATAATTGCTATGGCAGTGGCATTCCTACTTCATCAAATGGTATTTCAACATCTCGAAAACATATTTCAAATTACCGGTCTATCGTTCAAGGGTAGGGAGTTATTTTACGCCCTGTTCTTGCTGTTCGCCGTACTGTTCGGTTTCATCGCCGCCTTCTATCCCTCGCGTTACATCACCTCATCTCCCATATCACAGGCAGTAAAAGGGAAAATGTTTTTCTCGGGCAAAGGGAAAAGGGTTCGCGGCGTGCTTATCACCATTCAATTTGTTTTCGCTATCGCCCTTATTGCCGTTTCGCTGACTATAGAAAAACAGTTGAACTATTGGCACAATTTCGATATTGGCATTGACAAAGAAAACGTACTCTATATGAACACTGGCGCATTGCAAGAAAGCAGCCAGGCTTTTGCCGATGAACTGATGAAAAACAGCGCTATAAACAACTACTGCTACGCTCAATTTATTCCCGGGCGAGTTGGGATGGGCTGGGGAAGAAATGTTGACGGGCAAGATGTTATGCTCACGGCTTGGCCCGTGGACGACAGGTTTATCGACTTCTTTAGCGTGGATATCGTGGAGGGACGCTCCTTCAGGCAAGGCGAAGCCGATATCAACAACTTTATCCTGAACGAGAAGGCGGTGCAGGAGTTCGGGTGGGAAAAACCGCTGGAAAAGAAGTTCCCGGGATTCAATTTCATGGGCGACATCGTGGGCGTTGCCAAAAACTTCAACTTCGCCTCTCTCAAGAATGATGTAACCCCAATGCTTTTTTGGTGTACCGATACCCGAAAAAATAATATCCTGATTAAGGTGCAGGGAGGAAATATCGCGCAAACCCGTAAATATATTGAAGATACTGCAAAGAAATTCGACCCGGAGGGCACGTTTGAAGTCCGCTTTTTAGACGATTCACTCGAAAACCTCTACAACCAGGAGGAACGCTTGGCACGTTTTATCGAGTTCGTCTCGCTTTGGACTATTTTGCTAGCGCTGACCGGATTACTGGGACTGATTATCTTTATCTCACGCGATAGGATTAAAGAGATCGGCATTAGGAAAGTGAACGGGGCATCCGTACCGGAAATCGTGCGAATGCTCAATCGCAACGTGCTCGTATGGCTGGGGATAGCCTTTATTATCGCCACCCCCATTGCCTATTGGGCCATGAGTCGCTGGCTTGAAAACTTCGCCTACAAAACTACCCTCAACTGGTGGATATTCGCCTTAGCCGGATTGGCCGCGCTTTTCGTGGCACTACTGACGGTAAGCTGGCAAAGCCTGAGGGCGGCCACCCGGAACCCGGTAGAGGCTCTTAAGTATGAATAATATCAATTAGCAATGTGCAATTAATAACATGTTACACTTGAGGCAGGCTTTTCGCAGTTTACAGAAGAATAAACTGTTTTCGATTTTCAACATCTTCGGTTTCGCCGTTGGCTTTACCGTCTGCATCATTATCGCGCTCTACGTCTATCGCGAGAGCAACGTGAATGCCTTTTTTCCTGACGCGAAAAGGACTTTCAGGTTAAAAGATGCCGATAAGAACAACGCTCATTTCGATGTGGCCATCCTGCCTATCCTCAAAGATCGTTTCCCCGAGATAGAGAAGATTGCGCCAATGGTTTATCTCGCCGATGAAGATTTCAACATCACCATTAAAGTGGGCGATAAATTTATGGTCGCTAGTGAGATAATGAGTACCAACAACGACTTTTTCGATCTTACCGGTATCGATATCCTTGTCTCTTCAAGCGATAAACCTTTCGCGGAAAAAAACTCGGTCATCCTCTCTAAGTCGGCCGCTATGAAGATTTTCGGGGACTATAACGTTATAGGTGAGCCGGTCAGCTTTTTCGGAATAGATTTCAAGGTAAGTGCCATTGCCGACGATATCCCCTCCAGCGCCACGTTCGGTGCCGATATCTACTTGAATGACGAATACACCGAAGTGGGTTTCGCGCAAAATTGCCACAATAACGACTGTTACCTGATACGGGAAATCTACATCTCGGTCAGGAAAGGGACAAATATAGAGGCCCTAACCCGGAAGATGAACGACCATTTCCCGGATAATCGCACGAAGATAGAGAGCGTAACGCTGCAACCCATGAAGTCGATCTATTTCTCCGAACCTGGCGAATTCATTTCCCACAAGGCGGGCAACAGGAAAATGGTATGGATTTTCATAACTATTGCCGCTCTCACGCTATTCATGTCGCTATTCAACTACGTGAA